>DAOVBF010000254.1 GCA_030673955.1 Deltaproteobacteria bacterium | reverse complement strand
GAGCGGACGCCTCTCATGGGTGAAGGCCCATTGCCTGCTTCCGCTGCTCCTCCTCGACATCCCCGGCGAGTGGAGGCCGATCTGGGTGGGCTGGGCCGAGCGCGTCACCGTGAGGCGGCTCGCGGGGGACGTCGAGCGGATGCTCCTCTTGCGGGCCGGCCACCCCCTGGCCTGGCAGCGTTGCGAGCTCCATCCGGGGCGGACCCAGGACCCAATTCCGCCCGAGGAGCGCCAAATGCAGAGCCCCGGACATGCCCCGAGAAATCGGACGGACAATCGCGCCGATCTGAAGCAGCGGGCAGCCGTCTCGACCGCGTAATCGCGGGCTGAACCCACTTCAAGAAAGCAGCGGGCGATCAGAAACTCCTTGTGTTTCAGGTCACAAATGCGTAATATATACCGCGACGCATATTGGGGGATGGGCCATGGGACTTCAGCACCGCATGCCCTTGCTACCGAGCAACGCCGAGATGGTCAACGAGCATCTCGCAGTAGCGCGGTGCGACGGACGCGTCACCTTCTTCAATGCCTCCGGCCCGATCTTCACGTGCCAGGAGAGGGACGAAGGAGCCCTGCGTTTCGCGGCGGCGTATCTCACCGAGCCGAGCCTCAGCCTGGCCACGCCGAGCCAGATTGCCAAGGTGCTGGGTCGACACCGAAGCCGGGTGCACGAGTATCGCAAGCGGTATCGGGAGGCCGGCGCAGAAGCACTGGGGGTTCAGCGCCGCGGCCCTCGCGGCGCCAGCAAGCTCAAGGGTATCCTGCTGGCTCGCGCCCAGAAGCATCTCAACGAGGGCAGCTCCAACCGTAAGGTCGCCAAGCTGGTAGGTGTCGAGGAGGGGACGATCCGCAAGGCGATCAAGGAGCATCGGCTTGTCCGACCCCAACCCATCGAGAAATCCTCGACGAAACGATCCACGGGAGAGATCCCGAGCACACCTCGCGAGCGCAGCGATGAGGATGCAGCGTGTGTCGGCGGTGTGGCGACCAAGCGGCAGGAAGAGCGCGTCCTGGCACCGACCGGTCTGCTCGTCGAGGCGACGCCACGGTTCGAGGCGGCAGAGTCGGTGGCCAAGGCGGGCGTGCTGGTGGCGCTGCCTGCGTTGCTCGGGCAAGGGCTCGTCGATGTGGGAGAGCAGGTGTATGGGAGTCTGAAGAATGGGTACTACGGCCTGACGTCGATGCTGCTGACCTTTGGCTTGACGGCCCTGATGCGAATCAAGAGCAGCGAGGGGCTGACCAGCCACGCGCCGGGGGAGTTCGGCCTGGTACTGGGCCTGGACCGGGCGCCTGAAATGAAGACGGCGCGCCGCAAGCTGGCCGAGCTGGCCAGCCGTGGCCGGGCTTTGGAACTCTCGCGGGCCTTCAGCGAGCGATGGGCCGCGGAGAATCCGGAGGCGCTGGGTTACCTCTACATCGACGGCCACGTGCGTCCGTACCATGGGCGGAAGTACAGGCTTCCGAAGACTCACGTGCAACGGCGGCGGCTCTGCATGCCCGCAACGACCGAGTACTGGGTGAACGACGCGAATGTCGAGCCACTGATGTTCGTCACCGCACCGGCCAATGAGGGTCTGCTCGCGATGATGGACAAGGAGTTACTCCCGGAGATCCGCAGGCTGGCCGGTGACGATCGTCGGGTGACGCTGATCTTCGATCGCGAGGGGTGGAGCCCGAAACGTTTCAAGAAGTGGAAGGAGACCGGCTTCGACGTGATCACCTATCGCAAGGGCGAGTACAAGAACTGGCAGCGGCGCTGCTTCAAGGAGGTGACGGTCGAGGTCTGTGGCCGGAAGGTAGAATACCTGCTGGGTGAGCGGATGCTCCGTCTGCCCACGGGATTCCACATCCGCGAGGTCCGGCGTCTGTGTGATGACGGCCACCAGACCTCGGTGGTGACGACCCGGCGTGATCTCTCGCTCGAGATCGTTGCGCTGCGGATGTTCTCTCGTTGGCAGCAGGAGAACTTCTTCCGATACATGCGCACGGAGTTTGCGTTGGACCACCTCCCGACGACGGCGGTGGAGCCGGCGGATCCGGAGCGCAGCGTGCCCAATCCCGCGGTGAAGAAGAAGAATCGCGAAGTGGGCCGGGTCAAGGCTCAGCTGGCGAAAGCCGAGCAGGCCTATGGGCAGAAGGCGCACGACAACTCGGAGCAAGAGCGCCGCACCGTGCGGGGCTTCAAGATCTCCCATGCGAAGCTGGGACAGGAGATCAAGAAGCTGCGCGAGACTCGGAAGCGACTGGAAGCCAAGGTCAAGAAACTCCCTGCCCGTGTGCCGGTGCGTGAGGTGATGGACGGGACGCCGATCGTCCGGCTGGAGCGCGAGCGCAAGACCATGACCGACACCTTCAAGATGGTGGCCTACCGCGCTGAGACCCAGCTGGCCAACCTGGTGGGTCCGCTGCTTCCCCACCGGGACGACGAGGCCCGGAAGTTCATGCGCCAGGTCTTCAACCTGCCGGCCGATCTACTCCCGGACCACGAGCGGAGCGAGCTCGTCGTGCGCCTGCACAGCATGACGACCCCGCGGGACAACCGCGCCCTGGCCTCGCTGTGCGGCCTGCTCAACGACCTCAAGCTCCGCTACCCGGGCACCGGGCTCCGGCTCGTCCTAGAGGCTACACAGACCGTGCCGGCGTCGCGGTAATTATTCGGGTATGTCCGGGGCTCTGAAATGAGTGGGCTTGTTGCGCCCTTCTGGGCGGAAGCTAGTGCGAGTCCCCCTCGATCGTCTCGTCGATCGAAGCGAGCAGGCGCAGCGCTTCGAGCTCGCTCCCGACATCGCGGTAGTCCCGAGCCAGGATCGACGTGCCGAGAGCGAGGTTCCGAGCCGCCTTGGGATGACTGGCGCGTGCGGATGCGGACAGACCGAGAAGCGCGCGCACGGTCTCGCGCCCCGTTTGCGCGGACAGACGCCGAAGCATCTCCTCGC
>DAOVBF010000066.1 GCA_030673955.1 Deltaproteobacteria bacterium | reverse complement strand
GCAGGAGGATTCCACCCCTGCGGCCCGCTGGGACGACCTGGACGAGTCCGCCGAGGAGGCCGTGGACGAGTGGGATTCATTCGAAGAGCGGGTGGATCCTGACCCTGCTCCCGAAGTGAGGAAGCCCATCCCGATCCTGTCGAGCAAAGAGCCTCCGGCCCTGGATACCGATTCCGCCCCCGCATCCCTTGCCGACGCGCCGGCGGTCGCCGCCGGGGGCGACCGGGATGTCATTTCGATACGCTGGTTCGCATCCGTTCTCGCCGCCCTGGTCGGCGCGGTCCTCATTGCGGGCGGGCTGCGCGCCCTGAGGCTCCACGCCATCGAGCCTATCCCCGGCCCACCTACAGTTCGTGCGAGCGGCTGGGTCGCCACCGATATCCAGGCCGTCCACGTGCGCGACACCGAAGGTCGCCCCGTCCTGGTGGTGCGGGGAAGCCTGTCTTCGGATGCCTCCGCACCACCCGCGAGCGTCCAGGCCACCCTGTTGGACGCGGCGGGGGGGGCCCTGGGTCCCGCCGTGTCAGGGATCATGCTCCGCTTGGAAGGCGGGGCCCTCGCGCCGGAGGCGGTGACTCGTCGCCTGGCCGAAACGAAGGCGGCGCGCCCGGCTCGCCGAGCGAAGGGCTTCACGGTCCTGATGCCGGACCCCCCGGAGCGAGCGCGACGCTATCGCCTGGAGATCGTACCGGCTGCTAAGGGGTAGGGGTACGCGGCGCTGGCGCGCCGCTTGCTGGCCACACACCGCTGCGCGGCCCTTCGGGGCCCGCATGAGCCGGGACTCGGGGCCGGCCTCTATTCCTTGCCGGAGCCGGGCTCGTCGCGCTTCTGCTCCTGATCCTTGGTCGGCGTGACGTCGATTTCCGGTGGCTCTCGCAGGGCCCCGCGAAAGTTCTTGATACCCTTTCCGAGACCCTCGCCAATCTGAGGGAGTCGCGTCGCACCGAAAATCAGTACGATGATCACGAGGATCATCAGGAGCTCTGGGATTCCTAACCCGAACATGCACCGCAGGATGGTGTACTGCCGGGTTGAAGTCAACGGAGCCAGTCGCAACATTCAGGGCGCATGAACCCATCTATCTTCAGAGCTTACGACGTACGAGGTGTCTATCCCGATGAGATCGATGCGGGCGCGGCGGCTGCGATTGGCCACGCCTTCACGCGCTTCCTGGGCGGTGGTCCCATCGTGCTGGGGCGAGACATGCGCGAGAGCGGAAGGGTTCTGCGCGAGGCCTTCGTTTCTGGAGTTTTGGCGGAGGGCACCGATGTCATCGACGTGGGCCGAGTCGCAACCCCGATGCTCTACTTCGCGACGACGGAGTGCAACGCGCTGGGGGGGGTGATGATCACCGCCTCACACAACCCGGAGGAGTACAACGGGTTCAAGCTCTGCCGTGCCTCGGCGGTGCCCATCGGCATCGAGACGGGTCTGCGCGAGATCTGCGCGCTGGCGGAGGAGCGGCTCGGCCGGAACGTCGGGCCTGCGCGGGCGAGCCTGCGCGAGCGAAGCATCCACGCCCAGTACTACGAGAGCCTGCTCGAGGTGTTTCCGGCACGGCCGCGGCTGCGCGTGGTGATCGATGCGGGTAACGGCATCGCGGGGGAGGCGGTCTCGGGTCTTCTCGACCAGCTCCCGCTCGAGGTCTCGAGGCTCTACTTCGAGCCCGACGGCACCTTCCCCAATCACGAGGCGGATCCGTTGAAGTCCGAGAACCTGGAGGACCTCCGTCGGGAGGTGAAGCGCGAGGGAGCGGAGCTGGGCATTGCCTTCGACGGCGACGGGGACCGGGCGGTTTTCGTCGACGAGGAGGGCGAGGCGGTCCCCGCCGATCTCATGACCGCGCTGCTGGCCAAGGTGGTGCTCGAGCACGGGCTGCTCGGGGCCGGGCCCGGCACACACATCGTCTACGACCTGCGCTCCAGCCAGGTGGTGCCGGAGTTCATACGTGAGGGGGGAGCGATTCCCGTGCGAAGCCGCGTCGGACATGCGTTCATGAAGCAGATCATGTGTGAGACGGGCGCCTGCTTTGGGGGGGAGCTCTCCGGGCACTATTACTTCCGCTTCCCCGCGGGCTACGTCGCGGATGACGGGGCCGCCGCGATGATGCTCGTGCTGCAGGCAATGGAGCTCGAAGGCCGGCCGCTTTCGGAGCTCTGGCGTCCCGTGCGCCGCTACTTCCAGAGCGGCGAGGTGAACCGAAGGGTCGCGGACGTGGCTGCCACGCTCGAGCGGGTTGGCCGGGCCTTTCCCGACGCGAAGGTCGACCACCTGGATGGTCTGACCGTCTCCTTTCCCGACTGGTGGTTCAACCTGCGCCCGTCCAACACGGAGCCGCTCGTACGTCTCAACGTCGAAGCCTCCAGCGAGGAGGAGACGGCGCTGCATCGCGATGAGGTCCTCGCCCTGATCGATTCGTAGGCCGCTGCCATGGGCACGCGCGGTCGGGGTTTCTTCGCCGGCGCAGCGAGTCTGAGCGCGGCGCTCCGGATGCTTCGCTCGCACTCGGAGCTCTGGATCTGGTGCGCGCTGCCTGTAGTGGTCAACGTCGGAACCTTCATACTGGCTTTTCTGGTCTTCTGGCACTTTCTGGACCCGCTGGCCGGGCGCGTGACCGAGCTGTTTGCGACGACGGGTCCGACCGCTTGGTACGCGTGGCTCTGGGTGGGGCCCCTGCGCCTGCTCGCCTGGCTGTCGAAGTGGATGCTGATCGTGCTTTTCGGGATCGCGGTCTACTTCGCCTTCACTCTCGTTGGGGGCGTCCTGGCCTCGCCCTTTCTGGAGGTCCTCTCGCGGCGGGTGGAGCGGATCCGAACCGGAGCGGTTTACGAGCAGAGTGCTGCCGGCCTCGGCGCCGTGCTGCGCATCGCCTTCGAGGAGGGGAAGCGGACGCTCTTTCTTCTGGGCGGGCAGCTGGGATTCGTGCTGGTCGGCTGGCTGCCGGGCCTACAGCTGCTGGCCGTGGCCGGGGCGCTGCTCTTCACCATGCTTGTCCTGCCCCTCGACTACACCGGCTACCTGCTGGACCGGCGCGAGATCCCGTTTCGCACGCGCCGCGGCTGGGTGTGGCGGCACCGACGCGCGATGCTCGGCTTCGGTGCTGCAGCCCTCGGCACCTTTCTCGTCCCGGGTCTGAACTTCCTGTGCCTGCCCTGGCTTGTCACGGCGGGCACTCTCCTCGCCCTCGATGTGCGGGTCCCCGAACCGCGCGAGGTGTCAGCGACCGACTGACTCGAGACGCCAGCGCGGGAGCTCGACCTGCGGCTGCGCTCGGGGTTCAGCGCGCGTCACGCAGCCTGGTTGGGTGCTCCGGCCAGGCGGTCGGACAGCGCTCGGAGACTCTGAGCCGAGCTCGCCTCCTCATCCACATCGAGGACCGAGACGCCGAAGAGCAGCGAACGGAAGCTGGCGGGGTCCCGACGAAGCTCGCCCATGTCTTCGACGTCGAGCCCGAGCTGTCGGCCGGCCGCACGCTCCAGCTTGGAAAAAATCTCCCGCGCCACCGCCCGGCTGGATGCGCCGACCGGCACCGCGCCGATCCGGAGCTCGGGCAGCGGACGGCCGAGCTGCCGGAGCAGGCCCAGCGCCTGGGCCGGCCCTCGAGCGGTGGCCTCGATGGGCAAGAGCACCCCGTCCAAGACTCCGGGGGGGAGCGTGCGCAGGAGCGGGCCCAGCCGCTCGGGGGGAACCAGGACGTAGCTCCTTGAGCCCGGCGGCGTTGCTTCGAGCGCCTGAGCGAGGGAGCCGCTCTCCGCCTGCCCGAGCTCGAACACCCGCCAGGACACCTCAGCGGATTTCGGCAGGAGCCAGTGCTGACGAAACGGGGCCAGGATCTCCGCCCGGCACCCGCCTCGCGCCGTGGCCACCGCCAGGTCGATTGCGACTGCGCAGCTCAGCGGTCGGTCTGGACTCGCGGGTAGACACCAGCGGGTGGAGCGAGAGCGATTCTCGAGCTGCGCCGGGCGGGCGCGCTCACGGGCCTCGCGCTGCTCCTCCTCGGGAATGAAGTAGTGGAGGAAGTCTCCGAGGCCCCTACGCCGCACGTCCCAGCCTCCGGAGCGACGCCGGCGTTTCCGGGCACCGCGCTCAGCTGATGATGATCACCGAGTTTACACCACCCGCCGGTCCCTCGACGCTCCGGGGGTTGCTCGGGTCCGGTACCCAATCGCCGTCGATAAAGTAGCGGTACTGGTAGACGCCGGGCCCGAGGCGGACGATCTTCTCCCAGGTTCCGTTCGGCGCTTGGCGCGTCTCGACGTCCTTGTCGGGAACCCAGTTGTTGAAGTCCCCCGCGAGCTGTACGTCCGCGGCTTTGTCGCTCTTGAAAGTGAACACGACGCCCTTTTCAGCCGCGGCCTCCGTCTCTTCGTTCTCGATCGCCGCTGCAATGGCCTCGTCCTCGAACTGCTCCACCCGGTCAAACAGCAGCTCCAACGCCAGCGACATGTAGTCCACGAAGCCGTAACAGCGCTTATCGAGCTTGGCGATGGGAATCCCGCGTTGTGCCGCCTCGCGCAGTCGCACGTTCTGGCGGATCACGGTGTCGAAGACCAGATCCTTGTAGGTCTCTCGGATCTCGGCCAGCGCGCGTTTCGCAAAGCGCGTGCGGCCGTCGAAGAGCGTGGGGAGAATCCGGACAGAGAGCTGATGGCCGACCCGGTCCTCGAGAAGTCCGATCGTCTCGAGCAGCTTTCCGACACCGTGCATGGCGTAATAGCTGGTCTCGAGGGGGATGATCACCTCCTCTGCTGCACGCAGCGCGTTGAAGGTGAGGAGCCCCACGTTGGGCGGGCAATCGATCAGGATGAAGTCGTAGGGTTTGGGCAGCTGGGCCACGGCGCGCGAGAGCCGCTCCGTTCGGCCTTTCGCGCCTTCCGCGACGAGCTTTTGCTCGAGGGCCGCGAGGATCACGCCCGAGGGGACGACGTCGAGGTTCTCATCCACCGCGACAGCGATTTCATCCAAGCCGGCGCGGGCGATCTCCGCCTCGGCGAGCACCTCGTACAGATTCTCTTCCATCGCTTCCGGATCAAGGCCGAGCCCGAGCGTTGCATGCGCCTGGGGGTCGATGTCGATCACCAACACCCGATGCCCTTCGATCGCGAGACAGCCGGAGAGGTTGACGACTGTTGTCGTTTTCCCACACCCCCCCTTTTGGTTCATGACCGCTATGGAGCGCATAGTCCGTCTCCTTCGCTCCTCAATCGAGGTTGCGCCGTGGCCAGCCGATCCCGGGATCTCTCCCCCAACGGGCATCTCCAGTGGGGTGCCGTGTCCGTGCAGCCCGGCAGAGGGCGCAGAGCCCCGGAGGCGGGTGCCGAGGGCCGCTCCGCGGAGGACGAGACTGCCCTTGAAGGGTCTGATGAGGATCGCTTGGCTTTGGTGGGTTATCTAAACGCAGAGGAGAGGGAAGAGGGGGGGGTCGATTTCGCGGAGAGAAGAGGCCCCACTCCGGGGACCAGAAAATCCCTGGCCTGAGTGGCGAGCCTCGGGCTCTGAAGCGCTTGAACGCTCTCAATCCTCCCACCCCACCTCTAACCTTTTACACTAGCAGTAGAAATACGCGATGGTCAACAGCGTCATGAGCGCCAGCGCCCCGGTCGCGGTGATTGACCTCGGGTCCAATTCCATCCTCTTGCTCGTTCTGGGGCGTGGGGATCGCGTCCTACGGGACGAGGCCCGAATCACACGCCTGGGCCAGGGCGTGTTCGAGTCGGGGGTTTTGGCCCCCCAGGCGCTGGCGGGCACGCGCCGGGTCATACGCGAGTTTGCCGGCATCGCCCGGGAGCTCGGCGCCAGGCGGCTGGTGGGCGTGGGAACGGAGGCGCTGCGCCGGGCCCGAGATGGCGAGCGGCTTCTCTCAGAGCTGTGTTCGGAGGGGCTCCTGGATGAGGCGTATCTCTTGAACGAGCAGCAGGAGGCCGAGTTCGCGATCGCGGCGAGCCGCCGGACTCACGCGGCTGGGCGCTCCCCGCTCGTCGTGGTCGATGTGGGGGGGGGCAGCACCGAGCTGGCCTGGGAGGATGCCGAGGGTCGGGTGCGCGCTGCGAGCCTCCCGCTGGGCTCGGTCCGACTCACCGAGGCCCACGTTCGTTCCCACCCGATCGGACCCCGGGAGATGGCCGATCTGCGCGACGCGGTGGATCGCAGCAGCGACGGCCTCGAGTCAGAGAGAGCGCGCGATCTGCGCGGGGACGGGAACGTGATCGCCGTGGCCGGTACGGCGACCACCCTGGCTGCGCTGGAGCTGCGCCTCGATCCCTATGATCCCGAGGCCGTGGAGGGGCTCCCACTCAGTCGGGAGACACTGTCGCGCTGGATCGCCGATCTTTCACAGTTGAGTGTAGAGGAACGCCGCCGCCTGCCGGGCCTCGAGCCGGGCCGAGCCGACGTGATCGTGGCTGGCTTGGTGGTCTTGGAAGGGGTGCTCGAGAGGCTGGGCGCGGAACTCTTTCACGTGAGTGGAAGAGGGGTACGCTACGGCGTCGCGTTTCGGCTTCTCGAAGCGGACAGCCCGGTTTGATAGGCTTGTAGGTAGGTGGCAACCAGGTCTCTGGTCGTGCTTGGGCCCGATGGGCCGCGTCCCTTCATGCGGGGAATCCTCGTGCAGTCCCTCGTCTCACGAGGTGTGCCCTTTGAAGTGGCCCTGGAGACCGCAAACGAGATTCGCCAGCGTCTGACGGAAAAGAGGGAGGTCGAGCTCGGCGATCTCACGAAGCTCTTAGGCGAACTCCTGGCGGATCGCTACGACCTCGAAGCGCCGCCCCTTCCGCCGGCTCAGGAGCCGCCGCAGGTCCGGACTCGACGCGGAACGTCGAGTCCCTTCTCGAAAGGAATGCTCGCGGTCTCGCTCCAGGGCTCGGGTCTGGACCCGAGCGATGCGTACGACGTCGCGCGCGAGCTCGAAGCGCGGCTGCTGCGGGAGAAGCGTCGCTCCATCCATCGCCCGGCCCTGCGGGAGCTCGTCAGCGAGACCATTGAGCACACCCACGGCGCCCGCGCAGCGGAGCGTTATAGGGTTTGGCGCCAGGCCCTGGCGGCCGGCCGGCCGATCCTGCTGCTCATGGCCGGTGCCACCGGTTCGGGCAACACGTCGCTTGCCGTCGAGGTGGCGCGCCGGCTCGAGATCTCCCGAGTGGTCGGGACCGACTCCATTCGCCAGATCATGCGCCTGATGTTC
>DAOVBF010000014.1 GCA_030673955.1 Deltaproteobacteria bacterium | reverse complement strand
GGCGTCGACCGAGGGCGGGGTGGAGATCGAGGAGGTGGCCGCGCGCACCCCCGAGAAGATCCTGACCGTCCAGGTCGATCCGCTGGTGGGGATCTGCGACTACCAGGCCCGGGACCTGGGCTTCGATCTGGGTCTCTCGCCGAAGCAGGTGGCGAACCTGGTGACGCTCCTCAATGGGCTGTACCTGCTCTTCAGGGAGAAGGACTGCTCGCTCGCGGAGATCAACCCGCTCGTGATCTCGGGCGAGTCGGTCATCCCGCTCGATTGCAAGCTCAATTTCGATGACAACGCGCTCTACCGACACCCGGAGATCCGGGACCTGCGCGACCTGGACGAGGAGGACCCGCGCGAGCGCGAGGCCTCCCAGTACGATCTCTCCTGGGTCTCCCTGGATGGAAACATCGGCTGCATGGTGAATGGTGCGGGCCTGGCGATGGCTACCATGGACATCATCAAGCGTGAGGGCGGGACGCCGGCGAACTTCCTCGATGTGGGTGGCACCGCGGATGCGGAGCGCGTGAGCCACGCCTTCCGGCTGATTCTCGCGGACGCGAATGTGAAGGGAATTCTGGTAAACATCTTCGGCGGCATTGTCCTGTGCGACGTGGTTGCCGAGGGAGTCATACGGGCGGCCAAGAGCGTCGGCGTAAGCGTGCCGATGGTGGTGCGGCTCGATGGGACGAATGCCCCGAAAGGTCGCGAGATGCTGCGCAGCTCGGGGCTCAACATTACGCCCGCGGAGGGCATGCAGGATGCGGCGAAGAAAATCGTCGCGGCGGTGCAGGCATGAGCATTCTGGTTGATGGCAACACGAGGCTTCTGGTTCAGGGCATGGGCCGTGTGGGCCAGCTCCACACGGGTCTTTCGCTGGAGTTCGGGACGCAGGTCGTGGCCGGTGTCACGCCCGGCAAGGGCGGTGGGGAGGCCCAAGGCGTCCCCATCTTCAACACGGTGCGCCAGGCGGTGTCCGAGACGGGCGCCAACGCGTCGGTCGTGTTCGTGCCGCCAGCGGGAGCCGCGGATGCGATCCTCGAGGCGGCGGAGGCCGGCATCCGGCTCGTCGTAGGAGTCACCGAGGGCATCCCCGTGCTCGACATGCTGCGCGTGCGCGCAGCGCTACGCGGTTCGTCCACACGACTTGTCGGGCCCAACAGCCCCGGCGTCCTTTCGCCGGCCGAGAAGGTCCGGATCGGCATCGCGCCCTACCCGATCTTCCGCCCGGGCAGCGTTGGGGTGGTCTCGCGCTCGGGCACGCTGACTTACGAGGCGGTCCAGCAGCTCACCGATCTCGGCATCGGTCAGTCGACCTGCCTGGGCATCGGCGGCGATCCCATTCCCGGGACCAATTTCATCGACACGCTGGAGCTTTTTCAGGCGGACCCGGCCACGAAGGCGGTGGTGCTGATCGGGGAGATCGGGGGAAGTGCGGAGGAGGAGGCGGGGGAGTTTGTTTCGAGCCAGATGACCAAGCCGGTCGTGGCGTTTGTTGCAGGACGTACCGCTCCCAAGGGCAAACGCATGGGCCACGCCGGCGCCATCATCTCCGGTGGAAAGGGAACCGCTGCGGAGAAGATCGCCTCTCTCGAGAAGGCGGGGATCCCGGTGGCGGACTCCCCGGCAACGATCGGCGAGACGCTGCGACAGGCCGCTCCCGACGCGAGCTAGGCCTTGAGCGTTCTGGTCGTGGGCTCGGTCGCCCTCGATGACATCGATGCGCCCGCTGGGCGGGTCCAGGGCGTGCTGGGCGGGGCGGCGTGCTACTTCTCCGTAGCGGCCAGCTACTTCGGGGCGGTGCGCGCGGTGGCTGTGGTCGGGAGCGACTTCCCCCGCGAGCATCTGGAGTTCCTCAGCTCACGCGGGATCGACACCGCGGGCATCTACCGCGCCGAGGGCGATACGTTCCGCTGGGGGGGGCGTTACCATGCGTCCCTGAACGACCGAGACACGCTCTTCACGGAGCTCGGCGTCTTCGAGGGCTTTGACCCCGTCCTGCCCGACGCGTACCGCAACTCGGAGTTTGTCTTCCTCGCGAATATCCACCCATCGCTCCAGCTCCGCGTGCTGGAGCAGGCGCGGGCACCGCGCTTCACGGCCATGGACACCATGGACTTCTGGATCGAGCGCACGCGGGACGAGCTGGAAGAGACGCTGGCGCGTGTGGATGGGCTCGTCATCAACGATCAGGAGGCGCGACAGCTCACCGCGGAACAAAACCTCGTCCGGGCGGCCGCGGTGATCCGCGACCTCGGGCCCCGTATCGTGATCATCAAGCGCGGGGAGCACGGGGCCCTGCTCTTCGATGAGGCGGGTGTCTTTGCCGCCCCCGCCTTTCCGCTACTCGAGGTCCAAGATCCCACCGGTGCCGGCGACAGCTTCGCGGGCGGCTTCATGGGGGCGCTGGCCAGGGAGGGGAGGCTCGACAGCGAGAACCTCCGCCGCGCCGTGATCTATGGCTCCGTGATGGCGTCCTTCTGCGTCGAGCGATTCAGCCTGGGCCGATTCCGCGCGCTCTCCGGCGCCGAGATCGAGGGGCGCCTCGCGCAATTCCGCTCTCTCACGAGATTCTGACGACTGCTGTCAGGTGTCGCGAGTGTCTGTCGTGGCGCTCCTGACAAGTACTCAGCACGATCGGTCGGAGCTTCCCCAGCGCACGGGTGACGCTATCCCGGGTGCGCAGCTCGCGCCGGAAGTCGTCGTGGGATCTCAAGTCCGTCCAAACTCTTCCCGATAGAGGCGACGGAAGCCTGCGCCGGCTCCCATGGCGTAAGGGGAAGTGGATGTTCTTGGAAGTCGATGGTCCGACGGCGCTACGGCCCGAGATGGTCCGTGCACTGGCCTTCTCCGCAGCTGAGGCGCGGGTCGAGACCTCTGACGGACAGGAGCGATGTGTGGCGGCCGTGGCCGCCGTCTGGAATGGGCGGCGGGGTTTCGTGGCCGTGCTGCTCCGGTTCCTCGACAAGTCGTTGGTCCGCCGCTTTACGTTCTCGGATGCCATTCGCTCGCTGGAGGAGATGAGCATCCCGATGGAGGAGGGCATGGGTTTCGCGGGGAGCCTGGGCTTTGTCATGGATAACGCCGAGTTCATGTCTCTCGACCCAGCGCAGAAGCAGGCGCGCCTCAGGCGCTGGAACCAACTCCGCAAACCCCTCCCACACCCCAGGTATGCGCGTGGGGCTCAGGGGGCGGCGCCTGCCAGGCCGAGCGCAGGCGAGGGTGCGCGGCCGGCCGTGCTCGGCCGGATTTCCCTCGTGCGGCAGGGCGGGGCGGAGGAGCAACCCGATCTGCTAACACAGTTGCTCGCGTTCTTTTGATCTCGAGGGGGGGCTTTCGATGCATTTGAGAGTGCGATGTCTCGCGTGGGGACTTGTTCTCGTGTTGGCGGCCTGTGCCACGGTCAGCGAGGAGAGACTGAATCGGGCCGGGGCGCACCGCCAGCTGGCTGAGCTCCGGCTGGCGAAGAGGGAGCTCGAGCTGGCGATGCGCGAGTACCAGAAGTCGATCGAACTCTACGACAAGGATCCCGAGGCTCACTTCGGACTCTCGCAGACGTATCGCCTGAAAGGGATCCTGGACCTCGCCGAGCATCACTTACGCGAGACGCTCCGGCTGGATCCCAGGCACCAGGAGGCGCGGCTGAATCTCGGAGCGGTGTACCTCGCGCGGGAGCGCTGGGAGGACGCCATCCGCGAGAACGACATCCTGATCGAGGACCCCACCCTCCTCGGACGCGCCCGAGCCCTTGTCAACCGCGGCTGGGCGCACTACAAGTCCGGGAACGCGGAGCAGGCCGAGCGTGATTTCCGCGACGCGTTGAGTGAGGGGGGCTTCAACGAGTACGCATACATGAACCTCGGCATCCTGTCCTAC
Source organism: Deltaproteobacteria bacterium (assembly GCA_030673955.1). GTDB lineage: Bacteria > Myxococcota_A > UBA9160 > SZUA-336 > SZUA-336 > SMWZ01. Next base: position 6,595 of record DAOVBF010000014.1, on the reverse strand, counting down.
GACCGAGGCGAGGTGGTCGAGGCGATCCATGAGTTCCAGCAGGTGCTGGAGAGTCTCGAGCGTCGACCGCCGCAGGTCTTTGGCGCAAGCGAGGCCGAGGCCCGGTTCTGGTTGGCCCGGGCTCATGTCAAGATGGGGCAGCGCCAGGAGGCGATCGAGCACCTTAGGATTGCTGCTGAGCGGGGGGGCGAAGGCAAGTGGGGGCGCAAGTCGAGAGAGTATCTCGCCGTACTCGAGTAGCAGACGGCTCGTCTGAGCGGGCCCAGGACTTCGGTCGCTGGTTCCAGCAGCAGCGCGAGCTGCGTGGAATCTCGATCTGGTTTGTGGCGGCCCGCACCAAGCTCCCCCCAGAGCGGATTCGGGCTATCGAGGTGAGCGGCGCCGGTTTGAAGCCGGACGGCCACGGGCGCGGGACGACCCGCACTCTCGCACGCGCGATCGGCGCCGATCCCGAGGAGGGCGTGGCGCGGCTCGTCCGAGGGGCGCCGGGCACTGCGGGTCGGAAGCGCACTCGCTGGATCGACTCTTTCCAGCTTGTGCGAAGCAGCGTGGGGATCGTGCTGGTGCTGGGCCTCGGTGCCTTGCTGCTCGGCGTTTGGCTACGGAACGCGGAGACCCCGCAGGAGTCCCCGGCCTTGGTCTACCGACCCGACTATGTGCAGCGCCTTCTGGGGGGGGGTGGTTCGTAGCGCGAGCGGCCTGAGGGCGCCGCGCCCGGGTTCCCGAGAGACCCGGGTCCCCGAGAGACCCGATACGGTTGAGCCATGCGCCGAGGTGGGTCAAACTTAGAATGCGCCGTGAAGGAACCTGGGCCACAACGGAGACGTCATGCGGGATCGCCGGGGCAGTCTGCTGCAAGCCAGCCTCCTACGGCTCGTACGCCGGGGCGCGTGGGGCCATGCCCAGCGACTGCTCGAAAAGAGCCATCCCGCCGACATTGCTCAGGTTCTTGATCGGCTCACCGAAGCCGATCGCAAGGCGGTCTTCGACCTGATCCGCTCCCACGAGGAGCGGGCGGAAGTTCTCTGCCTCCTCCAGTTCAGCGCGCGGGCAGACCTGGTCATCGAGCTCGAGCCCGCGACCGCAGGCCAGATCTTGCGGAACATGTCCGCCGATGATGCAGCGGATATTCTTCGCGAGCTGCCGCGCGAACGCGTCGACGAGATCCTGGCCTCCCTCGGCGAAAGCGGGGCCGATATCGAGAGCCTGCTCGGGTATCCCGAGGACACCGCGGGCGCGATCATGTCCCCGGAGTACTTCGCGCTCTCCGAGAACCTCACGGCCAAGGAGGCGATCGAGCGGCTGCAGCAGCAGGGCGAGGCGGAGGCCAGCTTCTACGTCTACGTCGTTGACGACCGCAACTACCTGGTGGGTGTGCTTTCGTTGCGACAGCTGATCCTACAGCCGCCCTACACGCTGCTGCGCGACTCCATGGTGCTGGATCCGATTCGCGTAACCACGGACACCGACCAGGAGGAGGTCGCGTCTATGGTCGCGCGCTACGACCTGCTGGCGCTGCCCGTGGTCGATCATTCGAGTTGCCTCGTCGGGGTCATCACCGTGGACGACGTCATCGACGTGATGCGGGAGGAGGCCACCGAGGACATTCTCAAGCTGGCGGGCACCACCGTCGAGGAGGTGACCTCGCCGGGCCTGCTACGCGGCGCGTGGATTCGCTTTCCCTGGCTGGCGGCGAGCTTCGTGGGGGGATTCGGGGGAATCCTCGTGCTCTCCAGCTTCGAGGATCTGCTGACCGCGACGGTACACATGGCCTTCTTCATCCCGATCATCCTGGGCATGGGCGGCAATGTGGGTAGCCAGTGCTCGATGGTGGTGGTGCGGGGTATCGCGACAGGACGGCTGGACATCAGCTCGGTCGGCCGCATCATCGGGCACGAGGTCGGGACGAGCGTGCTCCTGGCGGTCACCTTCGCGTTCGTCCTGGGGAGCGGGGCGGTACTGCTGGGCTTCGGCCCGACCACCCTCCCGCTGGTCGTGAGCCTCGGCATGTTCATCTCGATGGTCTTGGCTGCCGCGGTGGGGGCGCTCCTGCCCGTGCTCCTGTCCCGCGCTGGCTTCGACCCGGCTGTGGCCTCGGGCCCCTTCGTCACGACCTCCATCGATGTGATAGGCATCCTCGGCTTCTGCCTCGTCGCATACGCTCTGCTCTGAGACTTGCGGGTCCCGGCCCAAGGCGGCTTGGGCCACCCGCTCTACGCTCGGCTTCGCCTCGCTGCGCGCGCCGCTTCCGCGGCGCTTGCAGTGACCGGTTCCGGGCGAGTTGCTACGTTCACATGGAGGGGCGACGATCGTCGAGATGCCAGAGTTTCGGACGCGTGCGCTCGTCCTCCGGACCTTCGATTACGGGGAATCCGACCGCTTGGTGCACCTCTACACGGAGGCCCTGGGCCGGGTCTCGGCCCTGGCCAAGGGGGCGCGGCGCTCCCGTCGACGCTTTCCGGGCACGCTCGAGACCTTCACCATCCTCGACACTCACATCGTCGAGCCGCCGCGGGCGTCCCTGCTGCGCCTGGAGGGCGCCCGGCTCGAAAGACCCTTCGAGGGGCTGGTGAACGACCTGGGACGTTACGCGATTGCGTGTCAGCTCGTTGAGGTCCTGGACCGCCTCACGGGGGAGCACGAGACCAATCCGGAGCTCTTTCAGTTCGCGATAGGGGTCCTGGACGTACTTGCGGCCGAAGTCCCTGACCGACTCCTGGCGCTGCTGGTCCTGACCAAGACGCTCGCGCACCTCGGCTATCGCCCCCAGCTGCTGCATTGCGGCGTTTGCGGGAGTGTGATCGGACGCAGCGGGGGGCAGGTCGGCTTTGCGCCGCGCCACGGCGGGGCCGTTTGCCGCGTCTGCTGCGGGGCGGAGGAGGCCCGGGTCCCCGCGGGGCTCCTCCGAGCGGTCGAGGAGGGCATCCGCACGCCCTTGCGCGAGCGGGGGCGCCTCGCGCTTTCAGTGCCGGAGGTGCGCCGCGCGGAGCTCCTGTTCGAGCGCTTTTTCCGCTTTCACATCGGGGTTGAGCTCAAATCCACGGCGTTCTTGCGGAATACTCTTGGTTTTGAGCCGGTTGACGCGGATCCAACCCGCGAGGATGCTGCGCCCCCCCGGACCGGGGGCGTGGGAGGAGAGCCGCAGACCGATCGGCGCGTCTAGGGGTTGGAGGAGGCTTGGCCCTGGCCTTTGTTACTCTCGGCGCGGAGGGCGTGGGGGAGTTCATGCGGATCGGAACTCGGGCGGGGCGAAGGATCCGGTCAGGCCTCGAGGTCGGACCGGCCGGATGAAGCGGCTCTGGGGAGCGGTTCTCCTCCTGCTGGTCTGCACGTGCGTGTGGGCGGGCGGGGAGGCCGGGCGTTTGGAGCCCGTTCACGACCCCGCCGTGCTTGCCTTCGCCGATAGGGTCGGAGCCTTCTACGCCCGGCTCGAGAAGATGCGCCTGGATGCGCTGACGACGTTCGAGGACGCCGAGCTCCGCTCCTACTTCCAGGGGGCTCTCGAGTTCGCTGACTACTACGCATTGCTGGCCTCGCAGGTCCGGAGCGCGCGCTTCCGGAACGCCCGCGCGGACCAGGTGCTGGTACGGGAGTTCCGCTTCGAGGGAGAGGATCTGGCCTTTGTCGATATCACGCTGGTGGGGAAGCACGAGCGGGCGCTGCGGTTCTGGTCGATCGAGCTCAGCCGCACCGACGTCTGGCGGCGCACTGGTGGCATTTGGTCCCTCACTCCGGATAAGCTCTAGCCCGCCATGCAGTTGCGGCGTCACGAAAAGCGGGCCCCCGTTCGGCTGGAGGTGGCCTACGAGGAGCCTGGGCGACAGGTCTTCTTCCCGGCCCTCAACCTGAGCGTTTCCGGGGTCTTCCTGGCCAGCGAGGAGCCGCCTGAGGTGGGCCAGCAGGTCAACGTGGTCTTGAGCCTGCCGCCCAACGGCCTCTTCCTGAGGATGCAGGGGGTCGTGGTTCGCCACGCGGGCCGCGCCGAGCCGAGGGGATTCGCCGTCGCATTCGAGGACGTCGACGAGCGCACCCGGGGCGATCTGAAGGAGTTCGTCACAGGCGCCCGCTAACCCGCCAGAAACCAGCGAAAGAATCCGTTTTTCCCATTTTGGGGAAATGTTCACCGCTGCTCGGGCCTTTCCACTCGTTTTTCAAGGGGAATCCGGCTGTGTGCGGCCCGCCACGGGCCCCAAGTCGCGGATTCTCGGTGATTCGGCGTCTTGGCACGACGATTGCTGCAAAAAGCCCCAGCGAGTTCTTGGAAGCAGCGGGGGCGGCTTGACGGATTCAGATCAACAGCTGGTGGACGCCATAAGGAGCGGCGACAGCTCTGCGTTCGAGGACCTCTACCGGACCTACGTACGCCGGATCCACAACTTCTCGCTGCGAAAACTCGGCGATCCCAGCGAGGCCGAAGACGTGACCCAGGAGGTATTCGCCGCGGTCTTCAGCTGCCTCGATCGCTTCGAAGGAAAATCGGCCCTCGTGGTTTGGATCTACGGTATCACGCGAAACATCCTCAACAACCGCCTGCGGCGCCGAGGTGCCATCCGTCTGCTCTCCCTCGAGGACATCCCTCCGGAGGCGGCCCCGTACGCACTGGGGCCAGAACCCCGCGTGGCGGCGCGCGAGACCCTGAGTTGCGTGCAGCAGGCCATCGACGAGCTGCCGCGCGACCAGCGCCGCATCCTCGAGCTCCGTCACGGCAGGCGGCTCGCGATTCGCCAGATCGCCCAGATCACGAACCGCAGCGAAGATGCCGTGAAGTCCAGTCTCTACCGGGCTCGACGCACCCTGGCCGCCAAGCTTCCGGACGCCGGCCCCGAGGTTAGTTTCTAGCGCCGAGGCGCGCGGTTACACTCTCTGTTCGCCCCCCGTGAGGAGGTTCCGACACCTTTCACTCAGCCTTGCCTACTTAAGGGACGATGAGTTGGTGAGGCGGGGATGCTGAGCGGTCCGTTCTCGTAGTCCAAGGACGACTTAAGCCGCATCCGTAGCCTGGAGTGGGTGGCGAGACGAAGAGATGAGCGACGAGCGGGCAAAGACGCTGCATGCGGCGACCAGCTGGCTCCGCGCCACGTTCTGGGACGAGGTCGAGTGTGAGGTCGAGGCGCTCGATTGGTACGACTTCGTCGAGTTCCTCGAAGCGGACGAGCTCCCCGTTCCCATCCGTCCCGAGTTCCGTGAAGAGCTCAAGGGGCGTCTGCGCGAGTTCGTTCGAACCCGCTATTCGCAGTAGCCTGCGTTTGCCCTGAGTGGCCCCCCGGGCTACCTCTTGGCGCATGAGCTTCGTGAAGAAGCGGCTGCGCCCGCGGCTCCTCGTCGTTTACGCGCTGGCTGTTGCAATCCTCGGTTTCGCGGAGCCCAGCCCCCCGGGGCTCGGCATCGGGGCCGCGTTGGTTGTGCTTGGCGAGGGCCTGCGAGTCTGGGCCACCGGCCACCTGCTCAAGAACGACGCTCTCGCTGTCACGGGGCCGTACGCGTACCTGCGTCACCCGCTCTACCTGGGAACCCTCTTGATTGTCTGTGGCTTCGCCTACATGGGGCAAAGTGTCATCACGCTGATTTTCTTCGGGGTCTTCATCCTGCTCTACTTCGGGTACTACATGCCGTACAAGAACCGCATCGAGAGCGCACGCCTCGAGGCGCTCTACGGCGACACATTCCGGCGCTACGCCGTTGCCGTGCCGAGTCTCGTCCCGCGCCTGCATGCGTACAGGCCCTTGGCTGCCGATCGGTCAGACTCCGGTGACTGGCAGCCCGGGCGCTTTTCGGGGAACCACGAGATGGGTACGGCGCTCGCTGTGGCCTTGGGTGTGTTCGCAATGGTGTTGCGCTGGAGCCTGAGCTGAAGCGAGCCGATCTGCAGCGGCCGGGCGTCCGGCTGCTCAACCGAGGCGGCTTTGCGAACGCGGATGTGCTGCTCGTGCCGAGCGCCCACGGCCCGCCCCGGATCGTCAAGGACTACGCCTCCTGCTCCTGGTTCGTACGCTGGCTCGTTGCCCCGTTACTGGTGCGTCACGAGCTGGCGATCCTCGAGCGGCTGACGGGCCTCCCGGGAGTTCCGGCTCCGCAGGGTCGTGTCGATCGCCTGGCCCTCGCGATGGAGTACATCGACGGAATCCCGCTACGGCGCAAGTCCCATCGTGCCGCGCTCCCACGCTCGTTCTTCGACTCGCTCGAGGGCATCCTGGACGGCCTCGCGCTGCGGGGCGTCACGCACTTCGACCTGCGTAGCCCTTCCAACATTCTCTCGACGCGTGCAACCGGCGCCCCCGCCTTGGTGGATCTCGCGTCGGCTGTTCGATTGCCTCTGCCGCGCTGTTTGGCCCAGCGCATCGAGCACTACGCCCTGCGCAAGCTCCGGGCACGTTTCGAGCACGGCGAGGGGATCGAGCCGAGCCAGCCCGAGCCCCTGGACCACGACGTGATCCATTTGGGTCGCGCCCGGGTCTGCTTCCTGGACCGTGGGCGCGTTTCGGACCCGGTGCCCGCGCTCTTCCTGCACGACGTGGGGCACTCAGCCGAGGTCTTCCACCTGCTGCTGGAGAGCGCGGCTGCACACGCCCGGCGGGGCATCGGGCTGGATGACCAG
>DAOVBF010000126.1 GCA_030673955.1 Deltaproteobacteria bacterium | reverse complement strand
CACGATTGTCAGCACGACCGCGAAGCCCAGGATGTCGACCCTCGCCAGCGTGGACAGATCCACCTTGACGCCCATCATGACAAAGAAAATCGGAACCATGAAGGCGGTGATCGGTGCGATGACCTCCTCGATCTTGTGCTCCCCACGGTCCAGAAAATCCTTGTAATGGACTTCGTCGAGAGCCAGCCCGGCGGCGAAGGCGCCCACGATGGGGGCCAGGCCGATAATGGCCGCCAGGTACGACAACCCGAAGCAAAAGACGAGTGCGGTGGCGAGCAGCATCCCCCCTCCGCGCAACCTGGATGCGATCTTGAAGAGCTGCGGAGAGACGAAGAGCCCCATCACGATGGCGCACACGAAGAACATCAGTGCCTTGAACACGATCATTAGGACCGCGCTTGCCGAGAAGGTGCCGCCGGCATTGGTCGCCGAGATAGTGCCGGTCACCACGGCTAGAATGAGGAGTCCGAGCACATCGTCTATGACCGCGGCGCCCAGGATAATGCGGGCTTCATCCGTGTTGAGCTTGCCGATATCCATGAGAACCCTTGCCGTAATCCCCACGCTGGTTGCGGTCAGGGTTGCACCGATGAAGATGTGAACCAAGGTGGCTGACTCGGGGAGGAACCATCTCGAAACGAAGAAACCCAGGAAGAAGGGGGCGATGACGCCCAGTGTGGCGACCAGGAGGGACGAAAGCCCGACCTTCACCAGCTCCCGAAGGTCCGACTCCAGCCCGATGGTGAAAAGAAGGAAAATGATTCCGATCTCGGCGAGACTGTCGAGTACCACTTCGTGTCTCAGGAATTCGAACGCGTCCAGGCCGATGAGCACGAGATTCCCTAGAAGGATGCCGCCCACCAGTTCGCCCAGGACGGCGGGCATTTTGAAGCTCTCGAAGATGTGGCCCCCGAGTTTCGCGACGAGGAGAATCAGAGCTACGGCCACGAGGATGCCGCTGACCTGGTTGCCATGAGACGCTGGTGGCTCCGCGTGAGCAGCCCCCTGCGGCTCTGCCTGTTCGGCGATTGCAGCAACGCCGGAGTTCGAGACCTCGGCGTCTGTCAGCGACAGCGCATCGGAGGTCAACCAGATGACTCCCAGGACCAGCATGAGACCGAGCACGACTCGTTGAAGGCGCGGCTTACTCATGTCGGAAGCCTAGAAGGGTTTGCTTCTCGGCGCAAAGTGGGCGCGAAAAGTCCGCCCCTCCGATTCAGCGCCTTGGCCTCCGTGCTGTGGAAACCGCGCCGGCGGGGGCTGCGCTGATCGGCTAGACGTAGGCCGTTTTCAGGAGATCGCTCTGCGTCACCAGGCCGATGAGCCGGGGTCCCGCCGGACTCGGTACCACGACGGGCAGACACGCGACCTCCTGTTCGAGGAGCTTGAGCGCGGCCTCCTCGAGGGGGGTTCTGGGCACGACACTCTGCGGGGCGGGCAGCATCGCCTGCTTCACCGGACGCGAGCGCAGGTACTCGAGTACGTCCTTGCGCGAGCGGAGCAGGAGCTCCATGACTCCTTGCTCCAGCATGGGACGTTGGGGAAGCAAGCCGACCAGGATCCCGTCCTCCACGACGAGCATCTGGCGGAGCCGCGCCAGGCGCATGGTCTGATCCGCCTCGAGCAGATTCTCGTCGGGCGCGCTGGTTATGAAGTGGCCCCGCATCACCTCGCCCACGGTACCCGCAGTCGAACGTTTGATGTACATCACTCGGTGACACTGCATAGAACGTGCCAGATACCGGGCGATCGGCGGAGAGGGAATGGGCCGCGCATTCACCCGCCGGCGGGACGTTTCGACACAGCGGAATGAGACAGGATGACACCTCGGTCCCGTCGATCAGGCCCGAGCTCTGTGCCTGGGCTCGTGTGCTGCTTCGTGCGAGAGCATGAGCTGACCCTCGAAACGGTGTCATTCTTCTTGGCTTTCTCTCAAAACTCTTTGGCGTACACTGTTTCAGCGTCAAGCTGTACGAGCGGTTCGTGCCGTCAGCGCCTCGGTGCTTCGCTTTAATAGGTCAGCTTCGTTGCGAGTTCGCGAAGAGGCCGTCCCTCTTCCGGGCGGACTTCTCCCCTGACCTAGCGCGCGAGTTGGAGCAGAAATCATGCCAACCCAAGCATGATCCCGCGGCTGCGTAGACCCGACCGCTAAAGCGGGTGCGTGGCGCTTCGCCGCACCAGCCTCGAGCAGCTGTGACGATCGGTCCCATGACGTCAGCGGCACAGCTCCAGCCGAAGACCACACAGGCAAAGGCCGAGAGCATCGCCATCCAGTCCTGATTGCGGAAGGGCGCTGAGGCGAGAGCGCCGGCCAGGCGCCGCGGCCCAGCCGCCCGCCGCATCTGGGAGCATGATTGCGGCGGCCTGCGGGTCTTCGCTTCGGCGACCTCCGGATGCAGGCGCAGATCCGGAGTGAGATGGGGTCCCCGCCCCCGAAGGATCCGTGCTCGGCTGCGCGCTCGGAGCACGCCCTGAGCGGCGGCAGCGACGGGCTGTGTCACATTGTCACACTCGCGCTCCACCCAGCACGGGATCCTAAGTCTCGACGACGGGCGCACGGTTTGCTCCAATGTCTCATGTGAAGCAAGTCGCGGCTCGCTCCGAGCGCCCGACGCTGAGCCTGGAGACCTTGCATGAGCTCAGCGTCCCGGTGACGGGCCCGCACGTGTCCATTTACCTGCCCCTGCATCGCTCCCTTCCCGAGGCCCGTCAGAACGAGCGCAGCTACCAAAGCGCGCTGCAGGGGGCGGTGAGGGGTCTCGAAGCCTGGGGGCTGGCGTCGGAGGAGGTCGAGGGGTCGCTCCGCCAGCTGAAGTCGGTCCCCACCGCGGTTCGGGCGTGGGGGCACCCGGTGGCGGCGCTCGGGGTTTTCCAGAATCAGGCCGGACTGCGGTCGCTCCCTCTCGTCTTCGCCACGCCCCGTCGCGTGGCGGTGGGTGAATCCTTCGCGCTCCTGCCGCTCGTGCGCGAGCTCCATTTCAACCGCTCCTACCATGTGCTCGCACTCTCCGTGAACCGCGTTGCGCTCTTCGAAGGCGATGCTTGGGGTCTGCACGAGGTGAATCGCCCGGGAGTCCCAGCCAGCCTGGAGGACGCGCTCGGTTCACAGCGCGTCGGGCGCAACCTCTACCAGCAGCGCATGACCGGGGGATCCGGAAGCACACCGCTCTACCAGGGCCAGGGAGGCGCAGGCGAGGAGCGTCGGCTGGATCGTGAGCGGTACCACCGCGCCGTCGCCCGCGCACTCACCGAAGAGCTGAAGGATCGCGATAAGCCGCTCGTGCTCGCGGCTGACGCCACTCACCAGGGCGAGTTCCGTCAGATCGCGAAGCTGCCTCAGCTTCTCGGCGAGGGACTGCGCGGTAACGCGGACCATCTCTCAGCCTCGGAGCTGCACACGTCCACCTGGCCAATCGTTCAGCGACACATCGACGCAAACGAATCCGAGGCCGTCGCCGCCTACGAAAACGCCTGCAAGGTGCGGAAAGCCGCCGATCTCCTCGACGATCTCGGTGTGGCTGCGGTATCGGGTCGAGTGCGGCGTCTCTGGCTCGGGGCCGATCGACACGTGCCGGGACGGGTCGATCCGGAGAGTGGGCGCATCCTCGAGGCGGAGCAGGGCGATGTGGATGTCTTCGAGGCCCTCGCCGTGATCGTGATTCGTCACCGCGGTGAGGTCCGGGTCATCGAGCCGAGCGGGATGCCCGCGGAGCTGGGAGCTTTCGCGGAGCTACGCTAGAGGACGTGCCGCCTCCACACGGACCCCGTCGGTCGCAGACGGAGGTGGTGCATTTGTTCGAGGGCGAGGCTCGCCGACTGTGCGCTCCATTCAGGACCCGTCGGCGACCTCCGCCGATCGGCGCGTTCCGCGCTTATCTTCCGGCCACGGACTTGAAGATGGGCAGATTCGCCTCCGTGGAGACATAGATCACGTTCGGGTTCTGATTCAGTGTTCGGATCCAGAGGTATTGCAGGTAGGAGTCCGAGAGGGTCTCCCGGATGATTCGCTGGGCCTGCGCGGCTCCCTCGGCGCGCGCCACCTCGATCTCGGCATCCTTCCTGGCCTGCTCCAGCTCGAACTGCTTCTCCTGCACCCGCTGCTCGGCCGTGAGCTTGGCCTCGATGCTCTCCTTGAACCGCGTTGGAAGCTTCACGTCGCGCAGCAGCACGTCCACGATCTGGATGCCGCGAGGCTCGAGGTTCTCGCGCAGGAAACCGTGGATCTTGTCGGCGATCTCCTTTCGCCCCTGCTCGGCGTAGATGTTCTTCACCGGATAGCCACTCACCACGTCGCGCACCGAGTTGCGGAAATAGGGCACGATCAGCCGCTCGACGTACCCCGTGCCGACCGTCTTGCGAATCTGGGGTGCTTTACTCGGCATGACCTGAAAGAGCAGCGAGGTGTCGAGGCCGACGATCAGCCCCTCGGAAGAGGGCACCATCGCCGTCTCCTTCAGCTCCTGGAGCTTGACGTTCCAGCGCTCGATTTGACGGGCGACGGGAACCACGAGGGCGACTCCCTGGGGGACCAGCTCGTCGCTGATCGAGCCGAAGCTCTTGGATACCCCGACCTCTCCGTCCTCGATGACGACACAGGCCGTCCCGAGCAAGGCGACGCAGATAATGAGCGCTGCCGAGAACAAACGATTCATGGCCCACCTCCTCTTGGTTGTGTCCGTTCGAATTCCGAGTGGGGAGAATAGAGCAGTCGGGTCTCCCGCGCTGGTCGATGGGGAAGACTCTGGCGATCGGGGCCGTCGTGAATGGCGGGGGGCACGGGCGGATACGCTCAGGTTGATGGAAAAACTCAACAAACACGCCGGTGAGAGGATCCCCTCGCCGGAAGGCGTCTCGGGGGGCTAACGGCCTCATCTTACGAAAGCATTCGGCCGCGCATCAGCGAAAGAGCAG
>DAOVBF010000207.1 GCA_030673955.1 Deltaproteobacteria bacterium | reverse complement strand
AGAAGATCCGCCAGGCCGTCGAAGCGAATCAAGGGCCCTCCGGAGACCCCGATCCGGTCACGGTCAGCGTGGGCGTGGCGACGCATCCGGCCGACGGCAGCACCGCGGCCAACCTGGTTAAGGCGGCCGACACGCAGCTCTACCGGGCGAAGCAAGAGGGGCGCAATCGCGTCTGCGGCCCGGGTCCTGTGGGCTGAGGCGCGTACGAAGTAACGCGCCGCGCGAGCAGGGCGGCTGCACCGCCCGATAACTCGCCAGTTGTGGCGCGGGCGGCCGCGCCTGCCCACCTCCGCTCGCGTTCCGCTCGCTGCGCGCCCCTTCGGGGCTTGCACTTGCGAGCTGAGGCACGCACGCAGGACTCGAGTAGATTGACTCGAGTCCAGTTGTGCTTGAAGATGCCACCCAGCACCCTGCATGAGGCATAGAGGATGACGCCACCGGTCCGGTTCGGAGTGACCCTGCCGCAGATCAAGCGTTCCTGGGAGGAGGCCCGCGCGGCGGCGATCGAGTTCGATGCGCTCGGATTCGACTCCGTCTGGGTGTGCGACCACCTCTACGGCGTACCGAACCCGGCGTTCCCGATCTTCGAGGCCTGGAGCCTGCTCGCTGCGATCGCGGCGATCACCGAGCGCGTAGAGCTGGGGACGCTCGTCACGCCTCCCTTCTTCCGGAACCCGGCTGTTCTGGCCAAGCAGATCGCCACGATCGACCAGATCTCGAACGGTCGCTGCATCGTCGGGCTGGGCGCCGGCTGGTTTCCCGCGGAGTTCGAGGGCTACGGCTGCAAGTTCCCGCCCCTGCGCGAGCGCATGCGCGCCCTGGAGGAGACCGTCGAGATCTTGAAACGCATGTGGAGCGAGGAACGCCCGAGCTTCGAAGGTTCGCATGCCTCCATCCACGACGTCGTGTGCGAGCCCAAGCCCGTGCGGCGGCCACCGCTCCTGATCGGAGGCGGAGGGGAGCGCGTGCTCATGGGAATCGCGGCGCGCCATGCTGACATCTGGAACAACATGGCCATCTTCCAGTCCCAGCTCGGCCCTAAGGTCGAGGCGCTGCGCCGAAGCTGCGAGCGGGAGGGACGCGACTTCGATTCCATCGAGATCTCGCAGCAGTGCACGGTCGTGATCGGCGAGGACGATGACACAGCGCGCGCCGCTCTGGAGAAGGTCAAGAAAGTCTACGGCGGGCACATGGGTACGCAGCTCGAGGAGCACGGGATCTGGGGCCCTCCCGAGCACGTGATCGAGTGCATCGAACGGCACCGCGGCCTGGGTTGCAGCCTCTTCGTGATCGAGTTCTTCGGCCGCGACACCAGGCTGCCGGCGCGGCTCTTCGCGGAGAAGGTGATCCCCGCCTTCCGGACCTGAGCGAGCGCGCGTTCACCGTCCCGCGGGCTCCGAGGGACCCTTCGCGAGGAGACGACCCACTCACCTCCCCTGCTGCCGGGCCGGCGATCGCCAGTGGGCGCGCTAAGTTTCGCGTGGGGGCACGTGGCGCGCCGAAGGGGTGAGATCCGCATGGTCCGCTTTCTCCATACCAGCGACTGGCAGCTCGGGATGACCCGCCACTTTCTGGACGAGGAAGCCCAGGCCCTCTTCACCCGGGCCCGCTGCGAGGCCATCCGGGAGATCGGACGGCACGCGGCCGCCGAGGACTGCGAGTTCGTCGTGGTGTGCGGGGATGTCTTCGAGACCAATCAGGTGGACCGGCGTAGCGTGGCCCGCGCACTCGAGGCGCTGGGAACCATCTCCATCCCCGTCTACCTCCTGCCCGGCAATCACGACCCCCTGGACCCGGCTTCGGTCTTCCGCTCGCCCGCCTTCGAAGAACGCCGCCCTCCTCACGTGCACGTGATCGAGGACACGCAACCCATCGAGGTCCGACCCGGCGTGGAGCTCGTGGGAGCGCCTTGGGCCTCGAAGCGGCCCCTCCATGACCTGGTGGCCGCGGCGTGTGCCGAGCTCGAGCCCGCGCGGGATGTTACACGGATCTGCGTCGGACATGGGGCGGTCGACCGCCTCTCGCCGGACCGCGAGAATCCCGCCTTGATCCGGGTCGAGGCAGCGGAGGAGGCCCTCAGGCAGGGCCGCATCCACTACCTGGCACTGGGCGATCGTCACTCCCTCACGCGCGTGGGCGAGACGGGGCGGATCTGGTATGCGGGCACCCCGGAGCCCACCGACTACGACGAGGAGGCACCGGGCAACGTACTCGTCGTCGAGGCAAGCGAGACGGGTGTGACGGTCACACCGCAACGTACGGGGACCTGGCGCTTCCTGCGTCAGGCCTTCGAGCTCAACGACGATAACGATCTCGACGCCCTGGGAAGCTGGCTCGAGGCCCTGGAGGACAAGCAGCGCACGATCGTAAAGCTGGGCCTGGCGGGCACGCTCACGCTGCGCCAGTCAACACGGCTCGAGGGACAGCTCGAAGACGCGCACGATCTCTTCGCGGCCGTCGAGCGCTGGGATCGCGTCTCGGAGCTGGTCGTGATTCCCGACGACACCGACTTCAGCGATCTCAAGCTCGCCGGCTTTGCGCGCACAACCGTCGAGCACCTGCGAGGCGTCGCCGGGAGCGAAACCGACGAAGCCGGTGTGGCACGCGACGCGCTGGGTCTGCTGGTGCGCCTGGCGGGGAGGACTTCATGAGACTCCTGCGCGTGCGGGTAACCAACTACGGCGGCGTCGAAGATTGCGAGGTCTGCTTCGCACCCACGGGCGTGACCATCGTGCAGGGTCCCAACGAGATCGGGAAATCGAGCCTGCTCGAAGCCGTCGACGTGATCTTCGACCACCTGGACAGCACAGCCAAGCGCGAGGTGAAAGAGATCAAACCGGTCCACCGCGACGCGGGCACCGAGATCGAGGTGGACGTCGAAACAGGTCCGTACGCATTCACGTACTTCAAACGCTTCCATAAAGACCGGGAGACGAGGCTCCGCATCGAGCGCCCCCAACCCGAGAGCCTCACCGCTCGCGAGGCGCACGACCGTGTGCGCCAGATCCTGGAGGAGACGCTCGACGTCGACCTTTGGAAGGCTCTGCGCATCGAACAGGGAACACAGGTCTCGCAAGCGGACCTCTCGCACCAGCGCTCGCTCTCGGCCGCGCTCGAGCGGGCAGCGGGTGGCTCAGCCCCCGGTCCACAGGAGGAGACGCTCCTCGACGCGGTTCGTCAGGAGTACGGGCGCTACTACACCGATACGGGGCGCGAGCGCAAGGAGCTCGACGAAGCTCGGCGCGCAAGGGAGCAGGCCGGAAAAGAGGTCGATTCGGCGCAACGCGAACTCGAGAATCTCGAAGCCGATGTCGAGCGAAGCGCGCGCCTGGCAAGCAAGCTCGAGGCGCTGAGGCCGCTCATTTCGGAGCTCAAGGCAGATGTGAATGCGCGTGCCGCGCACTGGGAGGAAGTATCCAAGCTCAGCCAAGAGCTCGTGGCGCTGCGGAACCGTTGCAAGGCTGAAGACGAGGCCCAGAAGAACGCGAGGCGTGAGGAGCAGGAGCGCGAGGCTCTGGCGACGTCACTCAAGGAAGCCGAGGCGACGTACGCGCGCCTGCGGGAGGATCATCAAGCCAGTGTCCCCGCCCTAGAGGATGGGAAGCGGGCGTGCGAGCACAAAGTCAAAGACCTCGCCGGCGCCACGGACGCGGCGGAGGCGGCTGCGGATGCGGTT
>DAOVBF010000249.1 GCA_030673955.1 Deltaproteobacteria bacterium | reverse complement strand
TCCGAAGACTCCCAGTGTCATCACATCGGCCAGGCGTTCGGCCAGCGTCGGGCCCAGGCGCTGGCGCACGAACTCCTCGACGCTGCGTGGACCGGGCCGCTGGGTGCGGAACGGCTCGCCCAAGAGCTCGAGCCATCCGCGCAGAGGAATGGGATCGCCCCGTAGCAGGTTACGCAGCGGGGGTGGGAGGCGAAGCAGCTCTCCGTTCGAGACCAGGTAGGGCGCGCCGCGCCGCGCAGGCAGGACCTCCAGGCCCGTGCGGTGGATGAGCTTCTCCAGCTCGGGGGTCGCGCGCACCGTGTTCGGGCCGCGCTCGAGCATGAACTCGCCGACGCGCCGGGTCTCGGCGGGTCCGCCTACACGCGCTTGCGCTTCGAGGACGAGCACATCGACGTCGTGGTCGACGAGCTCCGTCGCGCATGCGAGGCCGGCGATCCCCGCCCCCACCACCACGACGTCGGCACGGATCACACCGTCCTCGAGTAGATGGGCCGCTCGAGATTGGGCTCGGGCGCGTATGCGTCGAAGCTCATGGCAATCACGCGCAGGAAGAGCCGGCCCAGCGGCGTCACGCGATAGACATCGCCGTCGAGCAGCAGGACGTCGTCCTCGACGAAGGGCGCCAGACGCTCGTGCAGGTTAGGGACGCGATCTACGAGCGCCTCGCCGAAGGTCGCCTCGTAATTGGGCGCGCTGACCTCGCCCTGGCACATGAGGCGATGGATGAGCCACTTGCGGCGCACGTCGTCGTCCGAAAGGCGCCAGCCCCGCATGGTGGCGAGGTGTCCGCTCATCACGCGCTCGCGCCATGGCTCGTAGGTGCGCTCGGACTGCGCGTAAGCGTCCGCGAGCTCCGAGATCCCGCTCGCGCCCAGTGTCACGAGGTCCACACCGGCGCGGATGGTATAGCCGTTGAAGTTGCGTCGGAGATCTCCCGAGGCGGCCGAGACGCAGAGCTCGTCCTCCGGAAGCGCGAAGTGGTCCATGCCCAGGAAGCGGTAGCCCTCTTGCGCGAGCCGCTGGCTCGCACGGAGCATGATCGCGAGCTTGCGCTCGGCCGGGGGAAGGTCCTTGTTCTCGAACCCGCGCTGCGACTTCACGATCCAGGTAACGTGTGCATAGCTGTAAAGCGCGATGCGGTCGGGCCGAAGCTCGATCACCCGGTCGAGCGTCTGATCCCAGGTTTCCACGGTCTGAAAGGGCAGCCCGTAGATCAAGTCGAAGTTGACACTATGGTAGCCGAGCTCGCGCGCGATCCGTGTGACCTGCTCGGTCTGCTCGAACGACTGGACCCGGTTGATGGCCTTCTGCACCTTGGGCGTGAAGTCCTGCACGCCCAGGCTGATGCGGTTCAAGCCATGTTCGGCCAGTACCTCGAGCTGCTCGCGCGTGGTGACACGAGGGTCGACCTCGATGCTGCGCTCCGCGTCGGGCACCGGCGGGAAGTAGGTATCGACGATCCGGCACATGCGCCCCAGCTCCTCTGCCGAGAGCCATGTGGGCGTGCCGCCCCCGACGGCGAGCTGGACCGAGCGCCGCTCACCTCCGATGCTCGTGGCCAGCATTTCGGCTTCGCGTTCCATCCCGTCCAGATAGAGAGTCCCGATCGTATGGTCCTGCGTGATCATGCGGTTGCACGCACAGAAGGTGCACATTCGCTCGCAAAAGGGAATGTGGATATAGGTCGAGAGCTCGCGGTTGCGTGCACGCGCGAGCGCGTCGCGGAACTCCTCTTCCCCGAAGTCCTCCGTCCAGACCGGCGCGGTGGGGTAGCTCGTGTAGCGCGGACCGGCCTTGTCGTACTTCGAGATGTAGCGACGCGCCTCTTCGAAATCGGGAAGCCCGAGCGGATCGTGGAATGCAAGCGTCATGGGGTCGTCTGCGCTCCGTCTCGAGCCGCTGCGACAAACGCCGCCACGCCCTCTACCGGGATCGTGGGTAGGACGCCATGGCCCAGGTTCAGAATGTGGCCGCGCGCCTTGCGGCCCGCTCGGATCAGTTGCGCGACCTGCCTCGCGATCTCCGGCGCTGGTGCCATCAGCGCGGCGGGGTCGAGGTTGCCCTGCAGGGAGACCCGCTGGCCGATGCGCCCGGCGACCTGCTCCAGGTCCACCCGCCAGTCGAGGGAGACCACATCCGGCTCCAGGTCCGCAAGATCGTCGACGAGATGGCCCGCGCCGCGCGCGAAGATGATCACCGGTGGGCGCGGCGTCGGCAGGGCGTTCAGAACGCGGCGCAGGGCCGGCCCCGCGAAGCGCTGGAAGCGCTCCGACGAGAGCATCCCCGCCCAGGTGTCAAAAATCTGCAGCACGTCGGCCCCGGCCTCGCTCTGGAGTCGCAACGCCTCCGTCGTAATCTCGGCCATCCGCTCGAGCATGCGGTCGAGCAGCGTGGGGTCACGGTAGGAGAGTGTGCTGAGCTGGGCGAGGTCCCGCGAGAGCTTCTTCTCGGATGCGTAGGCCGCGAGTGTCCAGGGTGCCCCGGCAAAGCCGATCACGGGGGTCTCATTGCCGAGCTTCGTCTTCAGGGCTCGAAGCGCATCACAGGTCGGCCGCATGGCCTCGGCAACGCTGCCCTCCAAACGGTCCAGGTCGCTCTCGGAACGGATGGGGTTCTCGATGCGGGGTCCGGGCTGGAACGTGAGCTCGAGATCCAATCCCGTCAGCGGAACCAGGATGTCGGAGAAGACGATCACCGCGTCCATGCCAAAGCGCCGGTAGGGCTGAAGCGAGACCTCCGTGGCGATCTCGGGATCGCGGCACATCTCGAGGAAGGAGGTTCGCGCCCGAATCTCACGGTACTCGGGGAGGTAGCGACCGGCCTGGCGCATCAGCCAGACCGGCGGGCGGTCCGTCGGTTGACCGCGACACGCGCATAGCATGCGCTCGAGGCGCGTCATCTCGCGCTGCTGCTCCGCTTTGGCGACTTCGAGTCCCACGACACGGCTAAGGATAGGCTCAAATCAGGAGTTCTGCCGAGCTAAGCCGAGCCTTGCCCGGCGGCGCGACGCG
>DAOVBF010000297.1 GCA_030673955.1 Deltaproteobacteria bacterium | reverse complement strand
GGAGGGAGAAGCTCGCGAAGATGCGGTGCTATCTGCGCTCGCAGCAGAGGGTTTCATGAATATTCCGGGCTAGTCCTCAAGTAAGCGTTCTTCGGCCGCGTTGTGGGCCGCTGGATCGCGCACGACGCGAAAGGGAGCGATATTCCCGAAGGAATCCCCAAGTCGGCAAACCCGGATCCTCCAGGAAGGGATCGCTCCCAAGTGAAGAAGCCTACCGCTCCCGTTCGGGCGAGTCACGTCAACGCTGGCACAGCCATTCCGGAGGAGGAGCTGGCCTGGCCGGAGACGAGCGGTCGGGTGGTGCGGCTGCCGCGCCTGCACCTGGAGGTCGACTCCCGCTCGACGGTCACGGCCTACGGGGGGCTGGCGCTGGCAGCGGACGTGCTGCGGCGGTTCCGGGTAGCCGAGAAGATCGACGCGCGGGTCCACGTGCTGAAGCTGTACCTGCCCTATCACGAGTCGGACCACGTGCTCGCCCAGGCGCTGAACCTGTATGCCGGGGGGACGTGCATCGAGGACCAGGCGACGCTGCAGCACGACGAGGGAGTCAAGCGATTGCTGGGGGCCTGCCGGCTGCCGGACCCGACGACAGCCGGGGACTTCCTGCGGCGGTTCGACGCGCGGCGCAACCCCGAGAGCCTGGCGGGACTGCGGGCGGCGGTGGACGAGGCCCAGGAGGAGGTCTGGGGAGCCTTGGCCGGGAGGCGCAAGCGCAAGCGCGACTGGGCGGTGGTCGATCTGGACGGTCATACGAAGGAGCTCTACGGAGAGCAGAAGGAGGGCGCCGACTTCGACCATCGCGGTCGCTGGTCCTACAACGTGCTGCTGGCCTCGTTGGCGGGGACCGGAGAGTGTCTCGGGGTGCGCAACCGTCCGGGCAACCAGCGCTCGAGCGAGGGCGCGGCGGATCTGCTGGCGGACACGCTCCCGCGGGTGGGGAGGCGGTTTGCGAAGGTTCTGGTGCGGGCCGACAGCGACTTCGATCGCCGAGACGTGCGGAAGGCCTGCGAGGCGGAGGGGGCCTTCTTCGCGTTCGTGGCCAGAGAGGCCGCGAACCGGTTGGCCTGGGCCGAGGCGATCCCGGAGTCCGCGTGGAAGCCGTTTCGCACGCGCGCCCACCGCGAGCGCCAGGGGCATCGGGCGGCAGCCGGCTTTGTGCCGCGGCGCAAGAAGCGCAATCGACGGCGGCGGCGTGCGCGGGAGCGCGGCTATACGAACCTCCAGCTCGTACGCCAGTGGGTCGCCGAGATCCCCTGGACGCCGGCGGGCTCGGACAAGACTTACCGCATGGTCATCCGCCGCCAGCTGATCGAGGAGTCCGAGGGCCAGGAGTCCCTGTTCGAGTTCTACCGCTATCGCTACGTGGTGACGAATCTGCCGCGCTCCTGGTCCCCCGCGGAGGTGATCGACGCCACGTACCAGCGCTGCGACCAGGAGAACGTCATCGAGCAAATGGGCAGCGGGTTAGCGATGTGGCGCATGCCCGTGGCCGAGTTCGACGGTAACTGCGCGTGGCTCGAGATCGGGCGGCTGGCGTGGAACCTGGGCAAATGGATCGCGCAGCTCGCGTTGCCCCCGGAGGTTGTGCGCTGGGAGTGGAAGCGGTTCCGTCAAGCGTTCGTGCACGTGGCGGCGGAGGTCGTCCACCGTAGCCGCCAGCGCTGGCTGCGCTTCAGTCCGGCGCATCGCTTCCTCGACCTTCTCATCGCCGCACACGTTCAGCTCCAGATTTGACTCCCATCGGGGGTGTCAAATCCTTGGCAGCAAGAACCTCGATGGGGTCGTGTCGGTGCAATCCGCCGCGATCCCGCAAGTCTCCGACGCGCCACGCAAATTCCCTGCCGCCGGACACGCGGCTGCTCCATGCCGCCGGCTCCACCGCGCGCCATCTCGGCGGCTAGTACACATCCGGCTGATGAACGCTTATTTCAGGCCTAGCCCCTCACACTCGCCGCCCCGCGCTTAGCTCGAGCCGATCCAGACGCAGGCGATGGCGCTCATCAAAGAGTCGCCGGGCAGCAATCCACACCGCGAAGATGGTTCCGAGTCCCGTTCCGGCCGCGATCAAGAACACGATCAGGATCTGATAGCGAACCGCTTCGAGCGGGGAGGTCCCCGCGAGAATCTGCCCCGTCATCATTCCCGGAAGGCTCACGATTCCCGCGGCTGCCATCGAATTCATGATCGGGATCAATCCCGATCGAATGCTCTCCTGGGCAACGTCCCGGATTGCGCTGGCCCTGTCTTCTCCCAGGATGAGTCGCTGCTCGATCACAGTGCGCTTGTCCCAGGCGCCCCGCGTGAGTCGATCGAGGGCAATCGCCACTCCTGTCATGGTATTGCCAAGCACCATCCCCAAGAGAGGGATGGCGTAACGGGGTGCGTACCAGGGATCTACGTCTATGATTACGCTGAGGGCCAACACGGTGACGGCAAAAGACGAAATGAACATCGAAGCCGTCCCGATGCCGTAACCGCGCCAACTGCCGAAGCGCCGCTCCTGCCGCGCGCGCACCTCACGCCCGGCGACGAGCA
>DAOVBF010000002.1 GCA_030673955.1 Deltaproteobacteria bacterium | reverse complement strand
GGCGTCGGGATCCTTGTTGATGGCGATGATGTAGTTGGAACTCTTCATCCCCACGATGTGTTGGATGGCGCCGGAGATGCCGACGGCGATGTAGAGCTTGGGCTGCACCACTTGGCCAGAGCTCCCGACCTGGTAGGTCTGTGGAAGCCAGCCCGCGTCGACCACCGGCCGCGACGCTCCCATCTGAGCACTGAGCGCATCGGCGAAGGGCTGGAGTACCTCCTGAAAGTTCTCGGACTTGGCGAGCCCGCGTCCGCCCGAGACGATGATGTCGGCTTTCGTGAGGTCATGACCGCCGGCCTCGGCCGTACGGACGCCGACCACTTTCGTGCGCGACTCCGCCACGACCTCGAACGGCTCGACACTTCCGGCTTCTGACCCTTCGTACGCTGCGGTTGCGCCGGGCTGCATGGTGGCGATTCGCGGCGACCCCGAGATGCGGAAGCGAGCGTTGAACTTGCCGTTGAAGAGCCGCCGGATGAAGACGAGGTCCCCGCCATCCTCCTCGATCTTGAAGACGTCGGTGACGATCCCCGCGTCCAGCGCCGCGGCCAGCTTGGGTGCGAGGTCCCAGCCGTTCGGGTTGTTGGTGATGAGGATCAAATCGGGCGACTCCGCCTCGGTCGCTTTGCGGATCGCCTGTGTGTACGCGTCGGAGGTGTACTTGTCGAAGGCCGGATTGTCGACCACCAGAACCTTGCCCCCGCCTTTCTTTGACAGCTCCTCTGCGACCGCCTGTATCTCGCTGCCGATGAGAAGCGAGACGACGTCGCCACCAATCTGCCGCGCGGCTGCTACCAGCTCCAGTGTTGCCTCGCGCAGCACTCCCTCCTGGATCTCTCCGACGATGAGTGTCTTCGGCATCTTGGGACTCTCCTCGGTCCTGAGCCTACGGGCCGCTAGAGCAGGCCCAGCTCCTTGATCTTCGTAACGATTTGGCTCGCCGCCTCTTCGGGCGTGCCCTGTACCAGCTCTGCGCCCTCTCCCTTGGGGGGGCTGTAGACCTTCTCGATCTGCGCCTTCGGTGCGACCGAGCCGGCATCGAGCCCCAGATCCCCCAGGGTCTTCTTGTCGAAGGGCTTCTTCTTGGCCTGCATGATCCCCTTGAGCGACGCGTAGCGAACCTCGTTGATTCCCGTCTGTACGGCGAGGAGGCACGGTTGGGGAATCGAGGCCACCTCGAGGGCACCCCCCTCGAGCTCGCGCTCCACCTCGATCTCGCCGTTCTTGAAGTCGGTTTTCACGACCGAAGTGATGTGGGGAATGCCGAGGAGCTCCGCGAGCATCGGCCCGGTGAGCCCGTAGTTGGCGTCGTCCGACATGAGGCCCGTAAGGATCAAATCGAAGCTCTCGGACTTGGCGACCGCGGCCAGGGCCTTCGCGATCCCCAGGGAGTCGGTGCTTGCGAGCGCGTCATCCCAGATGTGGATCGCCCGGTCTGCGCCCATGCCGAGCGCTGTGCGCAGGGACTGGCTCGCGCGGTCCGGGCCGATCGTGGCCACGACCACCTCCGCGTCGCCCTTGTCCTTGAGCCGCAGCGCCTCTTCGAGCGCGTACTGGTCGTAAGCATTGATCTCGAACTTGATGTTGTCGTCCTGGATCCAGCTCCCATCGGACCGCAAATCAAGTCGTGCGTCTTTGTGTGGGACCTGTTTCAGGCAGACGAGGATCTTTCTCATTGGGGATCTCCGTCAAACGTCGCGCGCACAGGCGCGTCCAGGGGGTTTTCGACGAACGCACGATACGGCAGGAGGCCGCGGCTTGCAACGTCAAGCCCTGACCCTGAGTCACGTCCCCATGAGCTGACGCCACATCTCCAGGGTCGGGACCCGCAGGTAGAGGTTCGTCCGCTTGGTCTCTCCGATACTCAGCTGAGGACCTCCGCCGTAGTCGTGTCCGGGGAAGAGCGTGACGTCGTCGGGCAGCTCGCAGAGCCGCCGCAGGCTGTGGAACATCTGATCGGGATCGGCGCCGGGCAGGTCCACCCGCCCGCAGCCCTGGATGAACAAGGTGTCCCCGGAGACCAGCGCATTTCGCGCGCGGAAACACTGGGATCCAGGGGTGTGGCCGGGGGTGTGCATGAACTCGATCTCGACGTCGCCGACGCGGAGCGTGTCCCCGGAGTCCACTTTGACGAGGTCCGACTCCGAAACGCCGGTCACCTTGCGCAGGCCATCGGCCTCCAGACGGTTCACGTAGACCTTCATCCCTTGTCGCTCGAGCAGCTTGGAAAGACCCTCGATCGTATACCCGCAGATCTGGCCGCCCACGTGGTCGGGGTGATAGTGGGTCACGAGCGCCCCTACGAGCTTCAGGTCACGTGCCTCCACGTGCGCGAGCAGGCCGTCGATTTCCCAGGCGGGGTCCACGAGGACCACCTCCCGGCTTGTTCCGCACCCGACCAGGTAGGCAAAGTTCGCCATCGGACCGCACTGGAACTGCTCGATGTAGAGCTCACCCGATGTGTCCACGACTCTGCTCTCCGGTTGCCAGCGGTTCTTTCATGCGGGTAACCTGAATCGACTCTGGAGTCAATACGGTTTCAGAGGGAGGCAGAGGGAAGATGGCGCACCGTTTGGTGGTCTTGGTCGGGGGTGGGCAGCTGCGAAATCGCCCTGGCTTGGACGGGCCGTTCAATCCGATCGAGCCCTCGCGGATGATGGCGCAGGTCCTCGAGCGCGCGGCTGAAGACGCAGGTCGTCCGGAACTCTGCCGTGAGGCCGATTTCATCGGCTGTGTCCAGCCGCTGTCCTGGGGCTACGAGGACCTCCCGGGTCGCGTCGCTGAGCACCTGGGCGCCAAGCCGGCGGCGGGTGTTGAGACGGGAACGGGGGGCGAAGCCCCGGTGCAGCTCCTCAACGACGTGGCGGGGTTGATCCAGGCCGGTGAGGTTCGCATTGCCCTTCTTGCCGGCGCGGAGGCCTGGCACAGCCGCCGGCGCGCAAAGCAAGAGGGGGTTTCGCTCGACCGCTGGGCTCCGGGGGGACGTGAGCTCCGCAGGGGCGGCGAGGGGATGCGTCCGCTCGCAAACGAGCTCGAGATGCGCCATGGCCTCGCGGCTCCCGTGCACATGTATCCGCTTTACGAGAACGCGCTGCGCGCCGAAGCCGGCCGCTCGATCGAAGAGCATCAGATCTACCTCTCCGAACTCATGCTCCGCTTCTCGGAGGTGGCGGCGAGGAACCCGTACTCCTGGTTCCCGGAAACCCGCTCTGCAGAGGAGATCCGCACGATCAGTGAGAAGAACCGTGCGATCTGCTTCCCGTACCCCAAGCTCATGAATGCCATCATGATGGTTGACCAGGCCGCGGGCTTGATCGTGATGAGCGCGGCGGAGGCGGATCGCCTGGGGATTTCCGCGCGGGGGCGTGTGGCGTACCTGGGCGGTGCCAAAGCAGTGGACGCCTGGACGCCCAGCGAGCGCGTCGATTTCGTGTCGAGTCCGGCCTACAAGGCCGCCGCCGAGCGCGCTCTCTCTCAGGCCCAACTCGAAGTCGACGATCTCGACCTGCTCGACCTCTATAGCTGCTTCCCGAGCGCGCCGCAGTTTGCCCTGAAGGCGCTGGGTTTGCCTGCGGACAGCCCGCGGGGGGTGACGGTGACGGGTGGACTCGCCCATCACGGCGGGCCCGGTAACAACTACAGCATGCACTCGCTCGTGAACATGGCAGAGCGCTTGCGGTCCGGCGACGCGCGCGTGGGGTGGGTCTCCGCAATGGGGATGATCGCCACGAAGCACTCCATCTGTGTGCTCTCTACAGATCCTGGCCGCATCGCAGCGGCGGATGGGGGCTCCAGCGTGGTGGAGCTTCCGGCCGAGCAATGCACGGGGCCCGAGCTGGCGGATGCGCCCGAGGGCAAGGGTCGAATCGAGGCCTACACGGTCGAGTTCGATCGGGCGAACCAACCCACGCGGAGCATGATCGTGGTCCGTCTCGAGGACGGGCGGCGCACCGTCGCGAACGGCGAGGCCACTCCCTCCGCCTTTGCACGACTGCTCGAGTCCGAGGGCGTCGGCCTCAGGGGTCGGGTGCTTCCCGGGAAAGACGGCGCACCGAACCGCTTCGTCTGCGGGGACGTTGGTTAAGAAGTTGCCGACTACCCCGCGATCAAGAGGAGAATGAGCAAGGGGAAGCCCAGAGCGATGGCCGAGATGAGGGTCGCGCGCCCCGTGGTGGTTTGAAGAACCTGACGCGTTGCCAGCACCAGGGATGCGAGGTAGAGCAGGACAGCGCCCCAACTGAACAGACCGCCCAGATACGGCAGGCCGGACCCGATCAGCAACCCCACCCAGATGTACGCGAAGCCCAAACACCGCAGCAGGCTCGGGAAGTGGCTCGCCGGACCCGCCATCAGGACCCCAACGCCCCAGACCAGTCCGGTGACCCCGCCCCAGATCAGGATTGCCAGAGCGATGCCTACGAAGATCGCGGCCAGCGAGCCCTGGCCGAGCCCGGCCAGGAGGGCGGTCGCGATGACGGCGGCGAAGGCCTGGGGGATGGCGTGTGGGTCCTTCTCGATCTCCTCGTACACCGCAGGGTCAAAGCGCAGGACCGCCGCCACGCGGGAGAGGAAGCGCGCTTCCGAATGCAAGAGCCTCCCGAACGCGCTGGAATCGGGGGTGTTTTCGGGCCCGGCCATAAGCCGGTGACTCTACCGCACAGCTGGCATCGGGCCTAGCGAGGAATCGGGGGCGGCCGCCTCGCCGTCCCCCTTGCCTGGGCTCAGAGGCCGCCCAGTGCCTTTTGCACGAACCCGTCGACCGTTGTCAGAACCTCCTCGAGGACGTCTTCCGGGGCGCGGGACGAGCGCTTGATCGGGCCGAGGCCGTGGTCGGCGTCCTGGACGACGTGCAAGCGGGTCGGCGCGCCGATGCGCCTGAGCAGCGTCTCGAGCCGGTCGATGCGGCAGTAGGGATCGCGGGAGCCCTGCACAAAGAGCATGGGGCAAATGATCCGGAACAGATACTCGGCCTTCTGCTGGTTGGGCTTGCCAGAGGGGTGAAGGGGGTAGCTCAAGCAGATCAGGCCGTCGGCCGTGTGTCCCTGTGCCACGACCTGCGTCGCTACGCGTGCGCCCAGCCCCATGCCGCCGAAGAAGACGCGGGCTGGCGCCATCTGGGGGTCGCGCACGAGATTCGTGGTCGCAGCCCGGAAGGCTCTCTCCAGAAGCGGCGGGGCGTCCGGCCGCTTCTTGAGCTGCTCGGCAAAGGGGAAATTGAAGCGCAACGTGAGGTAGCCGTGCTGGACCAGGCGGTCGTGCAGCGTGGCCAGGAACTCCTGCTCCATGTTGGCCCCGACGTCGTGCCCGAGCACGATCCCCAGCCGGTGACCGCTGGGCCACCACGCCGGGATCCCGACGCTGCCCGAGACCGAGATCTCAGGCGTCACGGCGATTTGGATGGGCTCTACCCTATGGTTCGTCAGCATCGTGACCTTCTTATACCATATTGACCATGCTGCGACTTCCGGTGTTCACGGGCTTGTTTTGGCTCCTCGAGGGGAGCGCCGCATCTGCGGAGGACGTGCGCTACTTTGCCGTCTGGAGCTACGCGAGAAACACCCGCACCGAGGAGATTCGAGCGGAGGACCGATCGGGTCGGATGCTTGGTTGTGGGGCGCTCAGATCCGATGAGGTCGCGTTGAAAAGGGGGCACGATGCTGCCAAAACTCTCCATTGACGGTGTGGTGGTGCGTGAAATTCGTCGCCACCAGGATCGTCGGGGCTGGCTTTCGGAACTGTTTCGCCAGGACCAGCTGGATCAGGAGTTCCATCCGGTCATGAGCTACGTCTCGATGACCCACCCCGGAATCGCTCGCGGACCGCACGAGCACGCGGACCAGGCGGACCTCTTCTGTTTTATCGGGCCGTCCACCTTTCGTATCTATCTCTGGGACAATCGGCTCGACTCCAAGACGCACCGAACCCATGATCGCTTCGAAGCCGGCGAGGACAGCCCACTCATGGTGCTGGTCCCCAAGGGCGTGGTGCACGCCTACAAGAACGTAGGGGACCGCGAGGGCATCGTGATCAACTGTTCCAATCGCCTGTATGGGGGGGCCGGGCGCAACGAGCCGGTCGATGAGATTCGGTACGAGGATGACCCGGACGGGCGCTTCCGGGTCGACTAGAGGCACGCGGTGGAGAAGGTCCTGATCGTCGGAATCGCAACTGGGCACGGGGGGCTATTGGCCCGACGCCTGCTGCGGAACCACCAGGTCGTCGGGGTGGATCGTGATTCCTGGCCGTCGAAGCCGCCGGACCTGCACTTCTACCAGGCCGACGTGCGTACCCGGGGCTTCGAAAACGTCCTGCGCAAGGAGCAGCCCAACACGGTCGTGCATGTCGGGTTCGTGCGGCACTTCCGCGAAAAGGACGCGGAGCGCTACGACGTCAACGTGCGGGGCACCCGCAAGCTCTTCGACCACTGTCGGACTTACGGTGTCCAGAAGATCGTCGTGCTCTCGACGAGCTACGTGTACGGGGCGCTGGCCGAGAATCCCTGCTTCATGGATGAAGAGTACCCGCTCTCCGCCAGCCGCAACTATCCGGAGATACGTGACCTCGTCGAGGTCGATACGCTGGCGACCGCCTTCATGTGGAAGTACCCGGAGCTGCGCACGGCGATCCTACGGCCCGTGCCCACGCTGGGCTACTACACCGAGAACACCATGCGGACTTACCTCCGGATGGGACGGGTGATCGTCATGATGGGCTTCAATCCGATGATTCAGTTCATGCACGAGGAGGACTTGATCGAGGCTTTGGCACTCACGGTCGAGAAGGGGCTCCGGGGAGTTTTCAACGTGACGGGCGCGGGCGAGGTGCCGCTGCGTGTCGCTATTCGCCAGACCGGGGCGACCGCCCTGCCACTGCCCGAGATCATCGCGCGCCCGCTCCTCGGACGGCTCTTCCAGCTGGGGATTTTTCCTGTTCCCCCCGGTGCGATCGATTACATCAAGTACCCCTGCAGCATCTCGGGAGAGCGCTTCGTGCGTGAGGCCGGCTTCCGACCGCGATTCGGTCTCAAGGAGACTTTTCGCAGCATTCGAACCTGAGTTCCAGTCTGTCGTTCGCGATCGATACTCGAACCTTTGGTCTGACGGTGAAAAATCCTCTGCTAGATGCTTCTACGCTTCCGTGTTTTGAGCGCATTCGACCCGAGCATGTGGTGCCTGCTGTGCGCGAGGTCCTGGGAGAGCTCGAGACGGAGCTGGCTCGAGTCGAGGCCCAGGCGGCGCCGACGTGGCAAGCGTTGGTGGAACCGATTGAGCGCATGACGGATCGCCTGGCTCTGACCTGGGGTGTCGTCGGTCATCTGATGTCCGTCAAGAACAGCGAGGAGCTGCGCCGCGCGTATGAAAGCGTTCAGCCCAACGTCGTGAGGTTCTCGATTCGCTTGGCCCAGAGCCGGGCGATCTACGAAGGGCTGCAAGCGCTCAGAGCCGGGGGCGCCTTCAGGGAGCTGGACGCCGCGCAGCAGCGCATCGTCGATCTGCTCCTGCGCGATGCCGAGCTCGCTGGCGTGGGACTGCAAGGGGAGAAGCGTGAGCGTTTTAACGCAATCCAGACGGAGCGAGCCGAGCTCCGCACCCAGTTCAGCAACCACGTGCTGGATGCCACCAAGGCGTTCGCCGTGACCCTCCGCGAGCCCGAGGAGGTGGAAGGGCTCCCGCCGAGCCTGCTCGAACTCGCGGCGCAGGCTGCACGGGGGGCGGGCGAGAGCCAGGCAACAGCGCGGGCGGGCCCCTGGCGCATCACGCTCGACGCCCCGAGCTTCCGGCCATTCATGGAGCACGCTCGGAGGCGTGACCTGCGAGAGCAGCTCTATCGCGCCTTCTTCACGCGAGCCTGCGCAGGAGCGCTCGACAATACACCGCTCATTGCGCGAATCCTGCGCTTGCGTCGCGATGAGGCGCTGCTCCTCGGCTACAAGACGTACGCTGGGCTCAGCCTCGCCAGCAAGATGGCGCGGGACGTGCCGGCTGTGGTGCGGCTGCTCGAAGAGCTGCGCGGCGCCTGCCTCGCAGCGGCGAGGAGAGAATTGGAGGAGCTCGGGGAGCTGGCGGGCGCTCACGGCGCCCCGGAGGCCGACGATCTTCAGCACTGGGACGTGCCCTTCTGGGCCGAGCGTCTGCGCGAGGAGCGTTACGCCTACCGCGACGAGGATCTGCGCCCTTACTTTCCGCTACCCGGCGTGCTCGACGGTTTGTTTGCTCTGGCCCGGCGGCTCTTCGCCGTAAAGATCGTACCCGCGGATGGGGAGGCGCCGGTTTGGCACGAGGACGTCCGCTTCTTCCGCGTGCACGATGATAAGGAGGTAGAGATCGCGGCCTTCTACCTCGATCCTTACAGTCGACCCGCCGAGAAGCGTGGCGGCGCCTGGATGGACGAGTACGTGGGCCGTAGCAGGCTCTGCGCGGCGCCCGGGCGGTCAGTGCGTCTGCCCGTCGCGTATCTGGTATGCAACCAGACGCCTCCCGTCGGAAACAAGCCCTCGCTCATGAACTTCGGGGAAGTGGAGACGCTTTTTCACGAGTTCGGGCACACCCTGCAGCACCTGCTGACCACGGTCGATTACGGCTTAGCCTCCGGTATTCGCAACGTGGAGTGGGATGCAGTCGAGCTCGCGAGTCAGTTCATGGAGAACTGGTGCTACGACCATGACACGCTGATCGGTCTGAGTGCACACGTCGAGACAGGAGAACCCCTTCCGGAGCAGCTCTTCCGGAAGATCCGTGCCGCACGCAACCATCGGGCCGGGAGTCGTATGCTCCGACAGCTTTATCTGAGCTTCCTCGACCTGGAGCTGCACCATCGCTTCAGTGCCAATGGTTCGGACAACATCTCCGAAATACAAGAGCAGGTGGCGCGGCGGAATACGGTTTTGCCCCCGCTGGCGGAGGATCGTTTTCTATGCAGCTTCGAGCACATCTTCGCAGGCGGTTACGCGGCTGGCTACTACAGTTACAAGTGGGCCGAGGTGCTGAGCGCCGACGCTTTCGCCGCCTTCGAGGAAGGCGAGCTCGACGATGAGCAGGCGCTGGCAGCGATCGGGCGGCGCTTTCGGGAGACGATCCTGGCCCTGGGCGGGAGCCGGCACCCGATGGAGGTCTTCCGGGCCTTCCGCGGCCGCGAACCCACCACGGCCGCGCTCCTGCGCCATACGGGCCTCGCAACGTGAGTAGCTCGAAGGTCGGCCCCGCGCGTGTGATGCTTGCCCTGTTGAATCAAAGCGCCCCTATTGGTGGCGAGCCGCGCCCGTGAGCGATCGGAAAATCCCCGCGTTGGTGGTGTCGGGATTTCTCGGTTCGGGGAAGACTACGCTGATCCGCCATCTACTTCGAGACGCGCAGCAAGAGGGGACGCGCGTCGCGGTGGTCTCGAACGAGTTCGGTGAACTCGGCATCGATCAGGCACTGCTCGGTGATGGGGGGGAAGCCTTCGTGGAGCTGGAGGGCGGTTGCGTGTGCTGCAAGCTCTCCGACGAGCTGCTCGAGACGCTCCAGATGCTCTGGGAACGCGTGCGCCCCGAGCGTGTGATCGTCGAGACGTCGGGGGTGGCGCTCCCCTCGGAGGTTCAGCTTTCCTTCTGGCGCGAGCCCGTCTCCCGCTGGGTGTCCGATGACGTGGCGGTTGTCGTTGTGAGCGCGGAGCAGCTGCTCGAGGGACGGGACCTGAGTGCGACTTTCGAGGTTCAGGTCTCCTCGGCCGATCTGCTGCTCCTCAACAAGATCGATCTCGTCCCCGCGTACGAACTGCCGCGTCTCGAGCAGACGCTCCGGAAGTTCGAGCCCGACGCGCCGCTGGTCCGAAGCGTCTACGCACAGGTCGATCCGGCTGTGGTCTTCCCGCCGGATCCGCAGAGCCTCCGCGGCCGGCGCCGCGATGCTACGTCAGCTTCTGCGCCCCATGGTCATGAGGCCTTCGAGGCCACGGAGCTCGTCATCGAAGCGGGTGTGACTCCCGCGGTGCTCCGCTCGAGGCTGCGGCAGCTGGGGGCGCTTCGAGCCAAGGGTTTCGTACGCACCTCGGAGGGCTTGCGTCTCGTGCAGGGTGTCGGACCCCGGATCGAACTCGCGGAGGTGCAGAATGCTCCTCACTCCGACCTGATCGGACGTGTCACCGTCATACACCGGAGAGAGTCCTAGCGCGCGAAGGGCGACCTTTACCCTCCCTCAAGGGGCTGAGGGGGGAAGGGCGAGCTCCTCGGGAGTCCGCGCGGGAAGGGAGCACGTTTTGCCGCGGCAGAGATAGGCCGTAGGCCCGTCGCCCGTCGGCTCCCGGCTCTCCATCCACTCGGGGCCGAGCCAGGCGGGCACGGCTGCGGGATCTGTGAGCACCACCGCTTCGTCGGGACCCAGGAGCTGACGCGCTCGTGCGGCGAGGGCCTGGCTGCGTGGGTCCTGGGGCGGGCCCAGCACGAGCGCCACGCCCATGCCGCACTCGAGAAGCGCGGCGGCGCGCACCAGGGTGGGGAATTGCAGGGGGACTCGCTCCACCAGCGGCCCCTGCGTCTCGATAATTGCCTCTACGACCTCGCGTAGATCCGCGCGAGCGCAGAGCTCCGCCACGCGCACGAGCCCGAGCGTTGCCAAGCCCGCCGCCGCTGGCGTGGCGCCGTCCGAATCGCTTCCCGGACGAAGGATGAGCGAGGCGTCGCCCTCGGGGACGAAAAAGAGATCGCGCGCCTCGGGATTGAAGAAGCGATCGCGGATCGCTTCGGCCACGCGCAGGGCCGCTTCCATGTAGTGGTCGCTGCCTCCGGCGCGATGGAGGTCGAGCAGCGCGCAGAGCAGCGCGGCGTGATCGTCGAGAAAGGCCGGAACCTTCGCGCGGCTTCCGTCCCAAATGCGCATGAGCCCGTGTGCGGGGTCGATCAGCCGCTCGAGCACGAAGTCGGCTGCGCCCTCAGCAGACCTCACCCAATCCGCTCGGCCAAAGGTCGCCCCGGCGGTGGCCAGTCCGGAAACCGTGTAGCCGACCCAGGCTGCGACGATCTTCGAGTCGGTGTCGGGTTGGACACGTCTTGCGCGTGCCTGGAGCAGCACCTGCCGCTCCGAGGCGAAGCGCTTTCGCTCCCCGGCAAGGACGTGTGCCAGCACACTCTTGCCTGTTTGCTCGAAGTTCCCACCCGCACTCACTCCGTAGGCCTGGCAGAACATCGGGCCGCGCTCCGCTCCCAGGACGGCCTCCACCTCTTCGGCGTTCCATACGTAGTAGCGCCCTTCCTCCCCCTCACTGTCTGCGTCCTGGCTGGCGTAGAAGCCGCCGTCCGGGGCGCGCATTTCGCGCTCCAGATACTCGATCGTCTCCTCGATGGGCCACACCAGCTCGGGGTCCTGCGTCTGACGGAAAGCTTCTGCGTAAACGCGGAGGAGCTGTCCCTGGTCGTAGAGCATCTTCTCGAAGTGAGGTACGAGCCAGCGCGCATCGGTGCTGTAGCGGTGGAAGCCGCCGCCGAGCTGGTCGTAGATACCTCCGCGTGCCATGCGCTTCAAGGTGAAGACCGTATGCTCGAGCCCGCCGGCCGTGGGCAAGGAATGGCTGGCCGTGAAGAGGATCGCCTCGAGGTTGATCGGGGTCGGGAACTTGGGAGCGCCACCGAAGCCGCCGTGCGTGCCGTCGGCCCGTCTCATGAGCTGTACGCAAAGCTGCGAGAGCGTGGACCGATCGGGGAGCTTGGCGGAGGGCCCGACATCGGGACGCGTGTTCAGCGCCTCGAGGATGCGCGAGGCCTGTTCTCGGATCTGGTCCGGTTGCTCGCGGTGGGTGCGCGCGACCGCGCGAAGCACCTCGGGCCAGCTCGCACGCTGAGGGTGGGGTTGCGGGGGAAAGTAGGTCCCGCCGTAGAAAGGTCGTCCGTCCGGCGTACAGAACACGTTGAGCGGCCAGCCGCCCGACCCGGTCAGGCGCACGACCGTCTCCATGTAGATCTGATCCACGTCCGGTCGCTCTTCGCGATCGACCTTGATGCAGACGAAGTTCTCGTTCATCAGCCTCGCGATCTCGGGATCCTCGAAGGACTCGTGCTCCATGACGTGGCACCAATGGCACGACGAGTAGCCGATCGAGACGAGCAATGGACGGTTCTCGCGCCTGGCCAGCTCGAATGCCTCCTCGCCCCAGGGATACCAGTCCACGGGGTTATCCCTGTGCTGGAGAAGGTAGGCGCTCGACTCTCCGGCGAGGCGATTGGGCATGGTGGATGGTGTGGCTCGGATCTCCTAGGACGGGGTGAACGCCTCGATCCAGGCCTTGTAGTTCCCGTCGTAACCGGCGCGCTGCTGATGATCGCGCACGCGCGCCAAGAGCGTGTTCCGTACATCGGGCGGTAGGGGCTTGAGCGCTTGCACGGCGTCGGCGAGCTTGAGGTAATGCTCCGTCATGTAGCCGGCGACGTGCCGCGCGTGCTTGCGCGACTCCACGATATTTCCCTTGCCGGTTACCACATTGCCAGCGCTGAAGAGGGTAGGGAAGTCCGCAAGGCGACCCAGGTCCCAGTCCTGGAAGTCATAGAGCTCGCTGCGCAAGGCGATCCCAGGCAAGGGCTCCGGAATGCTCCCGATCGAGCTGATGATCATCGGAGCGCGAACGTCCACCGTCTCATCGGTGATGTGAACCCTTCCACCCTCGAGCTTGGTGCGGGCGAACTTGAGTCCAACCAGCCGGTCTTCCTCGACGAGCAGACCCACGGGCGCGCTGAGCATCTTCACGTTGAAGAGGTACTTGGCTACGGCCTTTGCGAGGATGCGTGCGCGGCTCTTCTCGACCTTGGCTTGTTGGGCCTCGTCAGCGCCCTCCGGCATGCTCACGAGGGGCATCTTCTCCGCGCGGCGTCGGTAGAAGAGGGTGCACCCCTCGAGCCCCAGGTCCTCCCAGGTGAGTCTGTGGGATGCCAGGGCCTTCGGAATGCCCTTCGTCTCGAGCTCGACCATATCCTGCTCGATGCCTCGCTCCCGCAGGGCCCGCAGGGTGAGCTCGAGCTGGACGACCTTGACCACGTCGATCGAGGCCAGTCCGCCTCCCACCACGATCGTGCCGTCGAGCACCTCGAACTGTGGACCCGTGTAGGTGCCCTCGTGGTAGTGGTTGAACCAGTAAATGAAGGGGTTCTGGTATACGAAACCGCGCCCCACGTAGGCGTCTGCTCCCTCGACCGGCAGGGGACGATCGCGCCACGCGCCGTTCGCAAGGACCACGGCGTGGAAGCCCCATTTGTCCGCGAGCTCCCGAAGCTCGAGGTCCCGCCCCACCTTGGTCCCGGGCACGAAGTGGACATGGGGTCCCATCAGATTCTGGTCGATCGTACGGTATTCCTTCTTGCGGAGATCCACGTGCCACTTGGGCAGGCCGTCCTCGATCTTGCCGTAGGGCCGGTTGTTCTGCTCGAAGACCACGGTCAGAATCCCGTGTTCTGAGAAGATCCTTGCCGCTTCGGCGCCTGCCGTAGCGCCGCCGATCACGGCGATTGCGTGGGTTTCCGGATCTACCATGGCCGCCGATTCTAGCGGGATCCGGTCGGTAAGTCCGTAGTGGATGCCCGGAGCGACACCGAATGCAGCTTTGACAGCGCCTGAGGGGCGGCCTAGCCTGCGCCCCAGTGGCGCGTCCCTTCCAGGCGGTTTTCTTCGACTTTGGCGGGACGCTGTTTAGCTACAAAGGCATCGAGCTCGATGCCCTCGATCTCGTGCGCCGCGCGGCCGAGCATCTCGGCGTGCGGGCGGAGCTAGCGAAGCTGGACCGGCTCTACCAGGAGGCCAGCCGGGCTGCCTACCAGGCTTTCGCGCGTCGGTCCTTCTACCTACACCGGGACCTCTTTCGCGAGACCTTCCGTCGCTTTGCCAGGAGCGTTGGCGGACATGCGACGCAGGAGTATCTGGATTGGTTTCACGAAGAGCAGCGTCGTCTGCTCTCGGAGGGTCTCGACCTGCGCTCCGGCTGTATCGAGATCCTGCAGGCTCTGCGCAGCCAGGGACTCCACGTGGCAGTCGTCTCCAACATCGATGACGATTACCTCGTCCCGATGATTCAGAGCTGCGGGTTGGGGGACGTGCTCGATGCCTG
>DAOVBF010000185.1 GCA_030673955.1 Deltaproteobacteria bacterium | reverse complement strand
GTCCACTTCGCGCGCACGCTTTTCACGTACCAGGAAGAGCTCGCGCAGCACCGCCAGAGCGCGCGGCGTGAGCTTCTTGGCGCCCTTGATGCGAAGGTATCCCTCGGTGTCGAATTGACGTTCGGGCCAAACCTTCTCGTCGAGCAGTGCGAATTCCTCCTTGGCCCACGCCAGGCGTTTCTTCCCGCGCAGCTCCTTCTCGAGCCGTGAGGCGAGCTCCACCAGGTAACGCACGTCCGACGCAGCGTACTCGAGCTGCACGGGGCGCAGCGGTCGCCTCGACCAGTCCGTGCGCTGCTGGTCTTTCGAGAGCCTGATGTCGAAGTGATTCTCGACGAGCGCACTCAAGCCCACGGCGGAATAGCCCAGCAGCTGCGCCGAGAGCATGGTGTCGAAGATGTTCCGGACCCGGATCCCTCCGCCGTAGCGCTGCAGGACGTAGAGATCGTAGTCCGCCGCGTGAAAGACCTTGCGAACTTCGGGGTTCGCGAAGATGGGCTCCAAGGGTGCGAGCCCCTTCTCGGGCAGCGACAGCGGATCGACGAGGAAGATCCCGCTCTTGGCGGCGATCTGAATGAGACACAGCTTGTCGAAGTAGTGGTAGAAGCTGTCGGCCTCCGTGTCGACCGCGATCACGCGATCCCGACGCAGGCTTTCAGCCAGCTCCTCCACCCCTTCTTGTTCGTTGATCAGACGATACTCGTCCATGAACCGTCCGCCGGTACCCGTGCCGTATGTGACTCCCATGAGAGCGCGCGACGGGGAGGGCCTACCCGATGCACCGGGCAGGAGAGAGGGTTCGCAGCCCTTTCCGAGGACGCTGATTCTAACGAGCCCCCGGGGGGAGACCAGTGTGGAATTTACCAAATTATTGGGGGTAAATCGCTATATTTCTGGGAGGTGGGGCACGCGAGGATGTCTGCGAGTCCAGCGCCCCGTGGCCAGCCAGCCCAGGGTCACGAGGGTGACGACGGACGTATTGACGAGGATCGCGATCCAAAGCCCCGTCGGGCCGAGGGAGGTCCCGGTCGACAGGTAGTGACCCAGCGGAAGGGCCACCAGCAGCGCGCTTCCGTTCGAGATCAGCATGGGGCTGGTCATATCCTGGGCGGCCTGCAGTGCCCGGAAGCCCACGAAGTAGGGCCCGATCAGGAGCATGGCGCCCGCGACGTAGAGCAGGTACTCGCTGCCCACCGCGATGACCTCGGGGTCGTCGGAGAACGTGGCCATGAACGGCTGGCGGAAGAGGAGGAAGAGCGTCGCGAAGAGACAGCCCACGGCGATGTTGACGGCTAGGGCCACCCCCACGGAGCGCCAGGCGCGACGGGGGCTTCCCGCGCCCAGGTTCTGGCCGACGAGGGTTGCGCAGGCGTTCGCGATCGGAAAAGTGATCAGGATCACCACCAGCTCGAGTCGGATGCCGATCCCGTAGGCCGCCTGGACCTTTGCCCCGAAGCCACCGGCCAATCTGAGGAAGTAGACGATGACGAGTGTGCGGCCCATCAGCTGCAGGGCGGGCTGCCACGAGATGTGCAGCAGCTGCCTGATCACGCCGAGGTCGAGCCGGAGGTGTCGGGGTCGCAGGTGCAAGCGGGTGCGTCCCGTCAGCAGCACCCAGAACGCCAGCGTGACCCCCACGAGAGAGCCGACGGTCGAGCCCAGCGCCACGCCCGAGACGCCGAACGCGGGCGCTCCCAGGTGGCCGAAGATCAGACACCACTCGGCGAACAGCGACACGGGTGTCGTGATCAGCATGATGATCATGGGCGTGGTCGTGTCCCCCGCCCCGTTCAGGACGGAGCCGGACAGCGGGATCAGGACGAAGCCGAACATCAAGATGAAGGCGAGGCGCACGTAGGGTACGCCCACCTCGAGCACCGCCGGGTCCCGGGCTACCAGTGAGAGCAGCTCCCGCGGGAAGAGTCCGCCCACGACTGCGACGATCAGGCAGAACAGGCCTCCCAGGAGCAGCACCTGGCCCGCCACGTGTTCGGCGTGCTGAGTGCGTCCCTCGCCGACGGAGCGGGCGATGATGGCCTGCCCGCCGAGCGACGCGCCCAGCAGCAGAAGAAACGCAACCTGACGCAACGATTGGTTCGTGACCACCACCGCGGCCAGGTGTGCGGGTCCGAGCAGGCTCAGAAATTTGAGATCGATCAGCTGATACGCCACGGCTCCGGCCAGGCTCGTGCCGATCGACGGGAGCGCGAGCACGAGCAGCGACACCAGCAGATTGCCCCGCGTGTGGTCCCGATGCCGCCAGCTGAACCCCGCCACCTCGACGGTGGAGGTGTCGTTCTGCCGCATCCGTGCAGCGTAGCACGCAGGTCAGACGAGAAGCTTTTCCAGCAGGAAGTAGAGATCCCAGGAGGCCCTGGCCACGATGATCGAAGGTATCAGCACGGCCGCGAAGGCCGCGAGCTTGAACAGCCCCTTGTCGTTGGCCACGTGGAGAAGCACGTAGAGCGGAACGGGGACGATCAACACGAGGTTCGCGATCGCCCAGCGTGGGTGGGCCGTGAGGAAGCCATGAATCCCCCCTCCGATCGCAAACAGGGCCAAGACCACAGAGCTGATGAGCAGACCCATGAGCCGCTTGTCTGCGAACTGCGCGAGCTGGTTTTTCTGGGCGTGGCCCAGCGGGAGCATCTTTTGTCGTTTCCGAATTTCGTCGAGCGCCCTTACGAGGACGTCTGTCATTCCGAGGCCGATGGCGTCGGCCTGATCCCGCGCGCCGAAGAGATTGCCTCCGCCTGTCTCCGCCGCCTCGCCCGTGGCATCCATCGGGACCTGGTCGCGGTACCGCGCCGGGATGGCGTGAACGGAGTCAGTGAAGTGCACCCGTCCCCTGTCGTCGACATACTTATACGTATCCGCCAAGGCTGTCTCCGGCAGGCTCCAGAAACAAAGGGCCAGTGTCAGAACCGCGAAGAGCGAGATGCCGCGCGTCAAGTCGGCTGCTCCTTCATGCACGTTTGGGGGGATACCCGCGCTGTATCGGCTCACGGGCCGGGAGCCTGAACGCACCCCCGCGGGGCGTCTGGGCCTTCGCCCACGCCTCGGCCCTGGGCGGCCTGCTAGACTCTAGCGCATGCGTTGGTCCAGCCTGTTTATTCCGACGCTGCGGGAGGATCCGGCGGACGCCGAGGCCCTCAGCCATCGACTGATGCTGCGCGGCGGCTTCATCCGGCAGCTCGGTGCGGGCATCTACTCGATGCTGCCGCTCGGCTACCGGGTGCTGCGCAAGATCGATGCGATCGTGCGCTCGGAGATGGAGCGGATCGGGGCGCAGGAATTCCTGCTGCCGGCGCTGCACCCGGCGGAGATCTGGAAGGAGAGCGGGCGCTGGGACGAGATGGGGGAGGCCATGTTCCGGCTGCGCGACCGCAAGCAGGCCGAGCTCTGCCTCGGGATGACGCACGAGGAGGTCTTCACCGCCATCGCCCGAGACGAGCTCCGCAGCTACCGCCAGCTGCCGCAGATCTGGTACCAGATCCAGACCAAGTTCCGGGACGAGGCGCGGCCCAAGTCCGGGGTCCTGCGCGCACGCCAGTTCACGATGAAGGACTCGTACTCCTTCGACCTGAGCTCGGAGGGAGCCGATCGATCCTTCGATCTGCACGCCGAGGCCTACGAGCGCATCTTCGCGCGCTGTGGTGTGGACGTGATGCGGGTGGAGGCCTCCTCAGGCGCGATGGGCGGCAGCGAATCGGTGGAGTTCATGGCTATTTCCGATGCGGGCGAGGACTGGGTCGTGACCTGCGGCGGCTGTGGCTACGCCGCCAACCTCGAGAAGGCGGTCTCCGTGCCGGCGACCGTTGAGGATCCCGACAACGCCGCCAGGCCGGAGAAGTTCGCCACGCCCGGCATCCACACGATCGAGCAGCTGGCGGAGTTCCCCGGTGGCGCCCCCGCCGAGCGTCAGATCAAGACGCTGGCTTACGTGATCGGG
>DAOVBF010000272.1 GCA_030673955.1 Deltaproteobacteria bacterium | reverse complement strand
GGCGGCGACCAGTCCGCGCCGGCCGGCGGGCCCTCCGATAGCGACCCGCTCGAGGCCCCCGAGCCGAACGACGACATTCCGTTCTAGCGGGTTATCGGCCGGCAAAGCCGGCCTGCCCGCACGGCACGCGACTTCGTGCGTGCCTCTGGTAGCGGGACCCGGCGCAAGGCGGCTTGCGCCACCCGCTCTCCGCTCGGCTACGATTCGGTGCGGAGCCTGCAGACGATCTGGTTGATGGTGTCGCAGGCCTCCGGGCTGAGGTCATGGAACTCGATCCCCATGCCCGGCGGGGACCCGTCCTTGCCATCGCTGGTCCAGGCCACCCGACCGCCCACCTGTACCGGCGCCTCGAGCTCCGGGAAGAGCATCTGAAGCTGCACGAGCTCGTCCAGCTCGGCCGGGTTGTCCGTCTCGATGAACATCCCGCCCTCGTTGATATTGGACGCAAACTCGGAAAAAAAGACGTCAACGGCGCTGTAATCGATCGGAATCTTGATGGGCTCGCGTTGCGAGCGTCGCCGCTCTTCTGCGGAACGCCCCTCCCTGGATGACATGGGTCTCTCCTCGTGCATCCGCATCGGCGGTCCGAAAGGCTCACTTGAGGGAAAGCCAGCCGCTGCGGGCAAAGCTGCGGTAGCCGTCGCCACCGATGACAACATGGTCCAGCAGGCGGACGCCTAGGATCTCTCCGGCCTGAGCCAGCCTAGATGTGACCTCGTGGTCCTCCCGGCTGGGGTCGGGATCCCCGCTGGGGTGGTTGTGGATGACCAGAATGGCGGCGGCGGACTCGCGCAGTGCCGGGCCAAAGACCTCGCGTGGGTGCACGAGGCTCTGGTTGAGGCTTCCCCGACTCACCTGCACCTCCGAGATCATGCGATGACGGCTGTCCAGAAGGAGCACGTAGAAGAGCTCCTGGCGCGCCCGTCGCAGACGAGCACCGAAGTGGGCGTAGACCTGCTCAGGCGACTGAAACCTCTCCCCGGGGACCAGGGGTGCCTGCGCAAGCCTCGAGCCGAGCTCGAAGGCCGCGCGCAGGGCGGCGAGCTTGGCGGGACCGATCCCCGAGACCTGCAGGAACTCCGAATCTGCGGCCTGTGCCAGCCGCTGGATCGAGCCGAAGCGGCGTACGAGGGCAGCCCCCACGCCGAGTGACGAAGCGCCGGGCGCCCCCGTGCGCAGGACCACCGCCAACAGCTCCACGAGGGACAGCGCTTCCGCACCCTCGCGGCGCAGGCGCTCGCGCGGCTGCTCCCAGGAGGGAGTTCGATCCAACAAGGGGCTTCCCCTCTCCCGGTGGAGGGGGCGAGGCGCGGAGACTTATTAGCAGATGAAGCGTCGCACTTCAGTTCCGGCAGGCCCTCCAGGCCGCCTCCGCCGCCGCAACAACGGGCCGAAACTCCTCCGGACTCATCTGCGGCGCCACGAGCGAGCGGAGCACAGTCGACGGCTCGTCCTGGGTGAGAGCAAACACCACGAGCAGCCCGAGATACCCCTCGATCGTGACAGGGGTCTGCAGCGCCAGCTGGAGCTCGATGGGATTTCCGGTGCGCAGGTCCTCGCCCACGAGCGTGTGTACGGTCCCTCGGTCGAGGCGCCCGAGGTACAACATCGCTTCGCGTCGATATACGTCGGCGATGCCGCCCGTAGGCCGGAAGGCTTTCGCGACAGCTACAGGATCGAGCCCATCGCGCAAGGCCGCTTCGGCGCTTCTGTTACAGCGATCCGCGGGTGCGTATGCCAGCCGCTCGAGAGCGCGACGCACATCAGCGGGCGCCGGCACACGCGCCCCTCGCGACATGATGTCGAGCAGGAGGATGTGCTCCTCACGGATCGGGTTGTAGCTCTGCTTCGAGCGAACCTCGACCTCCGTATCCCGCGTCGCGATGCTGATCAAGATGTCCTCCCCGAGCTGCGCCACATCCACCCCTTGCACCTGCCCTGCCGAGACCTCCGGCCGACGCTCGAGCTTGTCGGCGGTCTTCGCAAGCGCAAGCACGAAGCCCGGAGATGCACGGCTCTGGCTCACACGGAATTGGGGCTCCTCACTGGTGTGAAGGAGCAGCGTGGTGCGGCCAGCGATGTAGGTATGACCGAAAAAGACGAGGGCGTTGGGCAGCGGTGCGAGCTGGATCAGCAGCTCTCCCGAGACCTTGCGGGCGGGGTAGCTGCGCTCCTCCGTGGTGAAGCCGTTGGCCACGACGCGCACGAAAAAAACGTCACGACCCGTGGTGTTCGAGCGCGTCGGAAGCCGCACCCGCACGGGAGTCCTCGCGCGCTCGAAGCGCTTCTGGAAGTTGAATCGGATGTAGTAGAGACCGACTTTGGCGTCGGCGGGCACGGTCCTAATCAGCACGTAACGATCGCCGTGCCAATACTTCCATCCACCGAGCAGCGATGTGATCCCAACGAACAGGCTACGGACCCCCAGGGGCGCCGGTTCCGCCGGGATGAGCTCGACCTCTTCGTGCGCCGGCTCTACCTGTGCGAGGGCGGCCTGTGAGATCAGGAGGCAGCACAGGAGAGGTGCGATACGAAGCATGCTGGATCCGGCGTCTCGTTCCACGAAGCTGGACGGGAGGTTAGCCCCGCTCGTTTCGACAGTACAAGCCGGCTCAGCCGCCGTCGACCTGGTAGAGCCCGCTCTTCCCGCCGGACTTGCGCACCAGGCGGATGCCCTCGATCACCATGGCCCGGTCGATCGCTTTACACATGTCGTAGATCGTGAGCGCCGCAGCCGAGACCGCCACCATGGCTTCCATCT
>DAOVBF010000281.1 GCA_030673955.1 Deltaproteobacteria bacterium | reverse complement strand
CGAAGAGGGCGCGAGCGGAAGGGCTCCCGTATGGGCTCGTCTGGCAGGGCGCCCGCTACGAGGGACTGGTGACGGTCTTCCTGGAGTATTTGACCGCTTTCGGCGGACGCATCCTCGATGCGGAGGGCCGCGTGGCGGTCGACTCGGCGTCTGCCGTTCGGGCCCTGGAAGCCATGCGTGCCGCAATTGACGAGCATGGCATCGTGCCCCGGGCCGCGCTCACCTGGCACGAGGAGGAGACGCGCTTT
Organism: Deltaproteobacteria bacterium; assembly: GCA_030673955.1. Classification (GTDB taxonomy): domain Bacteria; phylum Myxococcota_A; class UBA9160; order SZUA-336; family SZUA-336; genus SMWZ01. Next base: position 2,455 of record DAOVBF010000281.1, on the reverse strand, counting down.
GCCTTCCAGAACGGACAGGCGCTTTTCATGCGCAACTGGCCCTATGCTTACTTGCTCATGCAGAAGTCAGCGGAGTCCCGAGTGAAAGGACGCTTTAGCGTCGCGCCCATACCGGCGGCGAAGGGCGGAACGCCGAGCGCCGCACTCGGCGGAGCGCAGCTCGCCATCAACGCGCGAAGCGATCATCCCGACGCCGCCTACGCCGTGATCGCCTTTCTCACCCAACCCGAGCAGATGCTCGAGCGGGTCCGCCTCCTCGGTCAGTATCCCCCCCGGCGCTCGCTCTACGAGGACGAAACCCTCGTCGGACTCCTGCCCATCCCGCCGGCCCGTGCCCGAGCCATCATCGACCGTGCCGTTGCGAGGCCTGTGACCCCTGTCTACACGCAGCTTTCGGGGCTGCTCCAGATCCGCCTCCATCGCGCGCTCTCGGGTCAGCAAGAGCCCGCCGCCGCGCTTGCGGATGCGGCGCAGGAGATGCGCGGGCTGCTCGCCCGGTTCGGTCTCGCGCCGAGCGTGGCGGGGGGGCAGAATGCTGTTCGCTAGGAGCGGGCAACAGCACACGACGCTGGAGAGGCGTGAGGCGCGTCTGGCCTGGGCGCTTTGCCTGCCCGCGCTGCTCACGATGGCTGCCGTGGCGTTCTTCCCGCTGATCTGGACCGCGTGGGAATCGCTCCACGTTCACGACCTGCGCATGCCCTGGCGCGGTCGACCCTGGGTCGGGGTCGACAACTACCTCGAAGCGCTCGCCGACGCACGCTTCCTCGGCGCGCTGGCGCATACGGCTTTCTTCGTCGTGGTCAGCGTGGCGCTCGAGCTCGTGCTCGGTCTCGCGCTCGCGCTCTCGCTCCATGGCGCGTTTCGCGGTCGCGGCCTCGCGCGCACGGCCGCGCTGCTGCCCTGGGCGATCCCCACGGTGATCGCCGCACTCGTCTGGCGCTTTCTCTTCGAGGGGCCGACGGGGGTCGTGAATGGGATCATGGTTGGTCTGGGCCTGACGGACGCGCCGCTGGTCTGGTTCGCGGATGCAACGCTCGCCTGGGTCCCGATCGTGCTGGCAGACGTCTGGAAGACCACGCCCTTCGTGGCTCTCCTCCTGCTGGCCGGACTCCAGAACATCGACCCCGAGCTCTACGAGTCCGCGCGTGTGGACGGGGCAGGTCCGGTGCAGCGGTTCTTGCACGTGACGCTCCCACTTCTGCGTCCGGCGATCCTGGTGGCGCTGGTCTTCAGGACGCTCGATGCGTTCCGCGTGTTTGACCTGATCTTTGTGCTTACGGGCGGCGGTCCCGGGACTGCGACCGAGCCCCTCGCCGTGTACACGTTCAACACCCTACTGCAGGACCTCCGCTTCGGCTTCGGCTCTGCGCTCTCGATCATCGTGTTCGTCGTGACTTTCGTTCTTGCCTGGGTCTACGTCCGTCTCGTGGGCCGCGATCTTCTGGAGGGCGGACGTTGAGGGGCCTCGGCTCGGTGCTGCGCGCGGCGGGACGGATCGTTGCTCTGGGGGCAATCGCGTTTCCTCTCTACTGGGCGCTGGTCTCATCCCTCACCCCCGAAGCGCGTCTGTTCGGGGGGCCGCCACTCATCCCGCTCGAACCCGTGCTGGACCACTACCGGGCGCTCTTCGACGAGCGGGATTTTTGGGTCCCGATCCGGAACTCGCTGGTCGTCGCGGGGACCACCACCCTGCTGTGCCTGAGTGTGGGCTCGCTCTGTGCCTACGCCCTGGCTCGTCTTCGCTTTCGCGGGAAGGCACTGCTCCTCGCAGGCGTGCTCGCAGTGGCGATGTTTCCTCAGATCTCGATCGTGCCGCCTCTATTCCTGCTGCTGCGGGCGCTGGGTCTCATCAATACCTACCCGGGCCTGGTTCTGCCCTACGTCACCTTCGCCATGCCGCTCGTGATCTGGCTTCTCGTGGGATTCCTCCGGCAGCTGCCCGTCGAGATCGAGGAAGCGGCGCGAGTCGACGGCGCGGGGCGCCTCCGCACCTTCTGCTCGGTCGTCCTCCCGGTTTCGGCACCCGCGCTCGCGACGACGGCCATCCTGACGTTCATTTACTGCTGGAACGAGTTCCTTTTTGCCCTTTCTTTCACGCTGGGGCCCGAGCGCCAGACCGTGCCTGTCGCGATCGCGTTGTTTCGAGGTCAATATCAGGTGCCCTGGGGTCAGATTCTCGCAGCGGCGGTGGTGTCGACCGCGCCCGTGGCGGCGCTGGTGACGAACCTGGCGTAACGGGCCAGATACCCCTTGCGTATCTTCGGCGGCGGCGGCGTCCACCTCTGCCGCCTTTCCGCCAGTTCGGACTCGCTCAGGCGCACCTCCAGCTTGCGGGCGGGGATGTCTATCTCGATGATGTCCCCGTCCTCCACTAAGGCGATGTTCCCACCGGCCATGGCTTCCGGGCTGACGTAGCCGACGCAGGGGCCCCTGGTGCCCCCGCTGAACCGCCCGT
>DAOVBF010000283.1 GCA_030673955.1 Deltaproteobacteria bacterium | reverse complement strand
GATTACCGCGAGCCGCCGAGACTTGAGCCGGGTGAAGTGCCCGCCGACCTTCTGGCGCGACTCGGAGAGTCCCACCACAGTCCCACCACTTCGACAATCGTCCTCCGTGACGATTCGGCTAACTGGGTGGATTTGCACGGGAAAAGTGGGGTGGGTGAGGGGACTCGAACCCCCGGCTTCCAGGACCACAACCTGGCGCTCTAACCAGCTGAGCTACACCCACCATGCGTCGGGACGCGGAGCAGGGAGAATCTTAGAGCATCCCGGAGCCGGCGTCAGATCGGCCCGGAGCCCGATCCGGCCCGTTTGACAGATCCCCTCCAGTGCCCATTTTTCGGGCAAGCTTTAGACCGACCCGTCCGACACCTTCAAGGGGGGATTCCCGCATGGACTTGGAGCGTCTGACCCAAAAGAGCCAGGAGGCTCTCCATACCGCGCAAAACGTCGCGGTGCGCTACGGGCACAGCGAGGTGGACGGGGAGCATCTCCTGCTCGCGATGCTCGAGCAGGAGGACGGCTTAACCGCGCGGCTCTTCGAGAGGATGGACGTCCCCCTGGGTCCCTTCCGCAAACGATTGGACGAGGAGCTCGAGCGCCGGCCGCGTGTCTCGGGACCCGGCGTCGAGCCCGGGAAGGTCTACATCACGCAGCGGCTGCAGCGGCTCCTCACCGATGCGCAGAAGGCCGCCAAGCAGCTCAAGGATGAGTACGTCTCGGTGGAGCACCTGCTCCTGGCGTTCCTGGAGGAGAACACCTCCACCGCCGCAGGGCGTGTGCTAGACGAGTTCAACATCGATTCGCCGCGTTTTCTTCAGGCGCTCAGCGAAGTCCGTGGCAAGCAGCGTGTGACTAGCCCGACGCCCGAGGGGACCTACGAGGCGCTTCAGAAGTACGGACGCGACCTTGTGAGGGCCGCTCGCGATGGGAAGCTCGATCCAGTGATCGGGCGCGACGACGAGATCCTGCGGGTGATCCGGATTCTTTCTCGACGCACGAAGAACAACCCGGTTCTGATCGGCGAGCCGGGTGTCGGGAAGACCGCAATCGTCGAGGGCCTCGCCCAGCGTATCGTGCGCGGCGACGTCCCCGAGGGACTCAAGGATCGTCTCTTGGTCGCGCTCGACATGGGGGCGGTCATCGCGGGCGCGAAGTACCGGGGGGAGTTCGAGGAGCGCCTCAAGGCCGTCCTGCACGAGGTCAAGGAGAGCGAGGGGCAGGTCCTGCTCTTCATCGACGAGCTTCACACCATTGTGGGTGCCGGCGCCGCCGAGGGCGCCATGGACGCGGGCAATCTTTTGAAGCCCATGCTTGCGCGCGGCGAGCTGCACTGCATCGGGGCCACGACCCTCGATGAGTACCGCAAGCACATCGAGAAGGACGCGGCGCTCGAGCGGCGCTTCCAGCCGATCATGGTCGAGCCTCCCAGCGTCGAAGACACGATCTCGATCCTGCGCGGGCTGCGCGAACGCTTCGAGCTCCACCATGCCGTGCGCATCCAGGACAACGCGCTCGTGGGCGCGGCTGTGCTCTCGGATCGCTATATCAGCGACCGCTTCCTGCCCGACAAAGCGATCGACCTGGTGGACGAGGCTTGCGCCACGATTCGCACCGAGATCGACTCGATGCCCTCCGAGCTCGACCAGATCACGCGACGGGTGATGCAGCTCGAGATCGAGGAGGCGGCGCTGGCGAAAGAGAAGGACAGCGCGAGCAAAGACCGCCTCGAGGACGTCCGCCGAGAGCTCGCCGAAGGGTGCGACAAGGTGGCCGAGCTGCGCGCGCAGTGGGACGCGGAGAAGGGGGCGCTTCAGAAGCTGCAGGGGCTGAGAGAGCGCATCGACCAGGTCCGCCTCGAGATCGAGCAGGCCGAGCGGGCCTACGACCTCAACCGCCTGGCGGAGCTGCGGCATGGCGAGCTTCCGAAGCTGGAGCAGCAGCTCAAGGAGGAGACCGACAAGATCGAAAGTCGGGCCGGTGGCAAGCGGCTCTTACGCGAGGAGGTCACGGAGAACGAGATCGCGGAGATCGTGTCGCGCTGGACGCGCATCCCGGTGACGCGACTGATGGAAGGCGAGCGCGAGAAGCTGCTCAAGCTCGATCGTGTGCTGCACGAGCGCGTCGTCGGACAGGACGAGGCGGTGCAGGGCGTCGCCGACGCGATTCTGCGGGCGCGGGCAGGGATCCAGGATCCACGCCGGCCGATCGGGTCCTTTATCTTTCTGGGCCCGACCGGCGTGGGCAAGACGGAGCTCGCCAAGACTCTGGCGGCGAGCCTCTTCGACTCCGAGGAGAACCTCATCCGCATCGACATGAGCGAGTACATGGAGAGGCACGCCGTCTCGCGGCTGATCGGCGCACCTCCGGGCTACATCGGCTACGAGCAGGGCGGACAGCTTACCGAAGCCGTGCGCCGCAAGCCCTACTCCGTGGTGCTCTTCGACGAGATCGAGAAGGCGCACATGGACGTGTTTAACGTGCTGCTCCAGATCATGGACGATGGCCGCCTGACGGACTCGCACGGCCGCACGGTCAATTTCCGTAACACCGTGCTCCTCATGACCAGCAATGTCGGCTCGCCGCACCTGCTCGAGGGCGTGACCGATCGTGGCGAGATCAAAGAGGTGGCACGGGAGGCGGTCTTTGCGGAGCTGCGAAGCCAGTTCCGGCCCGAGTTCCTGAA
>DAOVBF010000246.1 GCA_030673955.1 Deltaproteobacteria bacterium | reverse complement strand
GTCCTACAGCTCCATTTCCCGCAGGTCGGGCGAGTGGCGTAGCGTCGGCTCCGTTCGAGACGCGACGGCGTCCGGTTCGACGCCTGGCGCAACCTCGGTCAGCAGCAGGCCGTCGGACTGCACCTCGATCACCGCCAGATCCGTCACGATGTAGACGAGCAGCGTCGCGAGATCGGGCATGATCATGCCCGCGCCCTTCGCGATCCCGAGCAGTGTCGAGCGCCGAGTCTTGATTTGGGCCAGCTTGGGCCGGGTGTCCGTGGTGAGGATCGCGCGGGCCGCCGACATCCAACCCGTCGCCGAGAGTGTCCGCACGGCTTTCGGGATGCCCGCCGAGATACGCGCCATGGGCAGGGGACGGCCGATCACGCCGGTGGAGGAGACCTGCACCTCGGAGACCGGCACGCCGAGCTGCTGCGCCACGATATCCGTCATACGCTGCGCGTCACGCAGGCCCCGGGCGCCGTTGGCGACGTTCGAGATCCCGCTGTTCACGACGATGGCGCGGGCACGACCGCGGCGCATCCGCTCACGCGACACAATGACGGGGGCACCGGGGAAGCGGTTACGTGTGAAGACACCCGCGGCCGTGGTCGGGCGGTCGGAGACGATCAGCGCGAGGTCCAGCTCGCCCCGCTTCTTGATGCCGCAGCTAATACCGGCTGCGCGGAAACCGGGAACCCGATAGGCCACGACCTACGCCGCCGCTCCGTGGCACTTCTTGTACTTCTTGCCCGAGCCGCACGGACAGGGCTGGTTCCGGCCCACCTTCGGGCCCTCCCGAACGACGGTGCGCCGGGCGTCGGCAGGCGCCGCACCGGGGTGTTGCTCCTGCAACCGATGCGCAAGCTGGCGATTCCGGGCTTCCTCCGCCAGCCGCATCGCGCGGATGCGCTCCTCCGACGGCGCTTCGAGCACCACCTTGAAAAGCTGCTCCACCGCGTGGCTGCGGATGCGTTGGTTCATCGTCACGAAGAGGTCGAAGCCCTCGCGCTGATACTCGATCTTGGGATCGCGTTGCCCGTATCCGCGCAGGCCGATGCCCTCCTTGAGGTGGTCCATCGCGAGCAGGTGGTCCTTCCACTGCACATCCAGGTTCTGGAGCAGGATGCCGCGGGCGACCGAATCGAAGGTGGGGGGCTGTATCTCGAGATCCGCAAAGCGCTGCTCGAGATCCTCGAACATCTTGACCTTGGACTCGAGGTGCTCCCGAATGAGCTCCCCGAGTCTCTCGACGACTTTCTCGCGCTCCGGCTCCCCATGCTTGAGGGCGAACGCCTCCTCCCCGAGGTCGATCGGAAACCCGAACTGCTGGTCCACGTGACGGGCCAGCTCCTCCAGATTGACCTCGCCACGCTCGGGAACCGTGAACTCGACGATCTCGTCGAGCAGCACGTCCGCGAGACCGACGTACGCATCGCGCAGGTCTTCGTTGCCGAGAATCTCGCGGCGCCAGGTATAGATACTCTCGCGCTGCTTGTTCATAACGTCGTCGTACTCGAGCAGGTGCTTGCGGATATCGAAGTTGCGCGCCTCGACCTTCGCCTGGGCCCGCTCGATCGCACCCGAGAGCATCTTGGCCTCGATCGCCTCGCCCTCCTCCATGCCGAGACGCTTCATGAGAGGCGCGAGCCGGTCGGAGCCGAAGATGCGCAGCAGGTCGTCCTCGAGCGCCAGATAGAAGCGCGACGAGCCCGGGTCGCCCTGGCGTCCCGAGCGGCCCCGGAGCTGGTTGTCGATGCGCCGCGACTCGTGGCGTTCCGTGCCCAGCACGTGCAGCCCGCCGGCCTTCAGGACCTCCTCGCGCTCCTGGTTGCACTGGCTCTGGAGCGACTCGAACTCCTCCCGAACCTCGGCATCCTGCGGGTCCAGGCCGCGTGCCTTCAGCATCATTTCGGCGTTCCCGCCGAGCACGATATCGGTCCCGCGCCCCGCCATGTTGGTCGAGATGGTCACCGCACCGAGCCGTCCCGCCTGGGCAATGATCTCGGCCTCGCGCCCGTGGTGCTTCGCGTTCAGCACGTTGTGCGGAACACCCCGGTTCTTGAGCCGCTTCGCGAGCATCTCGGAGGTCTCAATGGCGATGGTGCCGACCAGGACCGGCTGGCCGCGCTTGTGGCAGTCCGCGATCTCGTCGGCCACGGCGCTCCATTTCTCGCCCTTCGTGCGGTAGACCACATCGGGGTTGTCCTCGCGGATCATCGGCTGGTTCGTCGGGGCGACCATCACATCAAGCTCGTAGATCTTCGCGAACTCGGGCGCCTCCGTGTCCGCCGTACCCGTCATGCCCGCGAGCTTGTCGTACATGCGGAAATAATTCTGGAACGTGATCGAGGCGTAGGTCTGGCTCTCGTTCTGGATCCTCACGCCCTCCTTGGCCTCGACCGCCTGGTGCAGGCCGTCGCTCCAGCGGCGTCCCTCCATCAGGCGCCCCGTGAACTCGTCCACGATGACCACCCCATCGTCCTTCACCACGTAGTCGATGTCGAGCTTGTAGAGCGAGTGAGCCCGCAGTGCGTTCTGGACGACGTGCAGGTTATCCATCTGGTCGGGTGCATAGAGGTTGTCGACACCGAGCAGCTTCTCGGCCTCGACCACGCCCTCCTCCGTCAGGTGTGCCTGGCGCGCCTTCTCATCGATCGTGAAGTGCTCCTCCACGCGGAGGCGGGGGATGAGGCGGTCGATGCGTTTGAACTTCTCCGGATCATCTTCGATGGGGCCGGAGATGATGAGCGGTGTCCGCGCCTCATCGATCAGGATCGAGTCCACCTCGTCCACGATCCCGAAGTGGTGATCGCGCTGGACGTAGAAGTCCAGGGTCGGTTTCATATTGTCACGCAAATAGTCGAAGCCGAACTCGTTGTTCTGACCGTAGGTGATGTCGGCTCGATACGCCGCGCGGCGTTCCTCATCGCTTAAGCCGTGAACGACGCAGCCGACCTCGAGGCCGAGATAGCGGTGAATGGCGCCCATCCAGTCGGCATCGCGCCGCGCGAGGTAGTCGTTCACCGTCACGATGTGAACCCCGCGCCCCGTAAGCGC
>DAOVBF010000023.1 GCA_030673955.1 Deltaproteobacteria bacterium | reverse complement strand
GAGCAGTGCGCGGAGGTCTGCCCCGTCGACTGCTGCGTGCCGGACCCGAATAACAACGAAGCTGAGGCGCAGCTCTTCGAGCGCGTCAGGCGCCTCCATCCGGATCAGGCCGATACGCTCGAGCTCGGTCCCGACACTTCGCGCTTCCGCGCGAGCTAGCCGGGAGGCTCGTGTCCTCAGGCCGTCTACCGGGTCGCTGGGCTGCGACTCCGAAGAGGCGGACTGATTCGTGGGTATCAAGTACTTCGAGGACTTCGAGGTCGGCGGCGAGGAGGTCATCCCCGCCGAGTATCTGGTGACCAAGGACGAAATTATCGAAGTCGCGAAGAAATGGGATCCTCAGCCGTTTCACATCGATGAGAAGGCGGCCGAGAGGTCGGGGTTCGGCGGGCTCATCGCGTCGTCGCCTCACGTCTTTGCTATCTACGCGTGGCTGGGAAACCAGCTGCAGGACCGTGCCGCAGCCCTTGCGGCACTGGGATTCGACGAGCTTCGCTTGCCTAATCCGGTTCGCGCCGGGGATCGCCTGTCCTGTACCGCCAGATGTATCGACAAGCGGGAGTCGCGAAGCAGGCCGGATCGTGGCATCGTGTGGTCGGAGTCCGTGGTCACCAACCAACACGGTGAGATCGTGCTCTCAGCAAAGAGCACCGCGATGATCGCGAAACGCCCGACGTAGACACGCTTGTCCGAATGCCGTTTCTCACCGCGAGCGTCGTTTTCCTCCTGGTTGCTTTTTTCGGAAGTGTGTCTCATGCCGGAGAAGCCGATGTGGTATCGGCTGACGTAAGCTGCACCGATCAGTCAATCTGTAGCTTTGCCATCACCGTCCGCCATGCCGATGAAGGCTGGGAGCACTACGCGGACAAGTGGGAAGTTCTCACCCTCGAGGGTGAGCTGCTTGCGACACGTGTCTTGCGCCACCCTCATGTCGACGACCAGCCCTTTACGCGCTCGTTGTCAGGAGTCACGCTCTCGAGTTCGATCCCGCGAGTCAGGATTCGTGCTCACGATTCAGTCCACGGGTATGGTGGCGAGGAGCTCAGCGTCGAGATTCCGCGCTGAGCTGCCCGCCGGCTCTGGATCGGCTTGCGCTGCTTGACGGACCTGTGAAATCTCCCCAGTGGGCTATCGTGTAGCGCGGCCGAACGACAGCTTGGGGGGGATCATGCGCATCGGTGTCGTCGCCCTCGCCATCACGCTGCTGGCCGCGCCGCTCGGGGCGGGCGCCGACGGCGCAGAAACCGCTCCCGGGGAAGAGCGCGGGCGTGGAGTGGTGCGTCGAATCGTCACCTACGTTCCGAGTCGCATCTTCGATGCGCTGGATATGGTCCGGCTTCGCGCTCGGGTCGGACGGGGCATGGCGGTCGGTCTCCGCGCGACCGAGCTGGCTGATCTCTACCTGGGCGCGTACTCGACCGTCTATGCGGGCCTACCCGGGCCGCGGGGCCGAGTCCGTCCCCGGCTTCCCGCAGGACTCGAGTCCCGCGTGGGTGTCGAGCTGGGCGCGGGTGATGCGACGTTCGGGGGAGGGACGGGCCCGAGCTATGGCTCGGCCGAGGTCGGCGCCGGTCTCCAGGTTATGCTCCTGGGATTTGAGGTTGGCGTGGACCCTTTCGAGATCCTCGACTTCTTGGGGGGCCTGGTACTGCTCGATCCCGGCGGCGACGACTTCTGAGGCGCGAGCCGCGCGTCAGACGGATGGGGAAGGGTGACGGTGACTTCCGGACGCTCGCCAGGAGCTGAGCGCGTGCTTGGTGTCATCTCCGACACGCACGGAATCTTGCGACGCGAGGCGGTCGCTGTACTCGCGGGCTCCGAGTTGATCATCCACGCAGGTGACATCGGGAGTCCCGAGGTTTTGAAGCAGCTTCGCGAGATCGCTCCCGTGATTGCGGTCCGTGGGAACATGGATCGGGGAGGCTGGGCGGCAGGTCTGCCGAGGACCGAGGTCGTGGAGGTGGGCGGACTCTTCCTCTACATCCTGCACAACCTGATCGACCTCGATCTCGATCCCGCGGCGGGAGCGTTTCGGGCGGTCATTAGCGGCCACTCCCATCGGCCCGGGGTTGAGGAGAGGGATGGAGTCCTGTTTGTGAACCCGGGCAGCGCCGGCCCGCGGCGCTTCACGCTGCCCGTCGCGGTTGCGCGTATCCGTGTTTGCGAGGGCCGTCTGGATGCACAGATCGTGGAGCTGTATGAGAGGCCGGACCGGTCGCCCGGAGACAGGCATGGGTAAGGTGCTAACATCCCGCGCGCCGTGGAGAGGACCCTCGCCATCATCAAGCCCGACATCGTTGCCACCAACCGGGTCGGCGCGATCCTCGAGCGCATCGAGGAGTCGGGGCTTCGGCCCGTGGCGATGCGCATGCTCAAGCTCGACCGGCGCCAGGCGGAAGGGTTCTATGACGTTCATCGCGAGCAGCCCTTCTTCCGTAGCTTGGTCGAGTTCATGACCTCCGGCCCGGTTGTGGTCAGCGTGCTCGAGGGGGACGACGCCATCGCTCGCTACCGCAAGCTGATGGGAGCGACCGACCCGGAAAAGGCGGACCCGGGAACTCTGCACAAGCTTTTCGGCACGAACGTCGAGCGCAACGCCATCCATGGCTCGGACGCCCCGGAGACCGCCCGGCGGGAGATCGCGTACTTCTTCGGGGAGCTCGACCTGGTCCAGCGCTAGGGCCTACGGGTAGGCAGCACTGGCGGGTTATCGGCGCGGGCGGCCGCGCCTGCCCGCGGGCACGCGACTTCGTGCGTTCGTTGGCCGGGCCAGGCTAGTGATACGCGCCGGCGATGAGGAGCATCACGGCCAGGTAGGTCGCGACGAGGAGGAGGCTGCGCCGGAGCACCGTCTGGCGCCTGGTCTCGTTGGTCACCGCTTCCTTCATGCTTCTTCCTTCGGCTAAGACGCCTCTCACCTATAGCGCGTGTTCGGCGGAAGCGCTTCACGCCGCGGCAAGAAGATGAAAGCGTGCGGCGCGCTGCTCTGTAGACGCTGTGTTCGAGTGTGTTTTTCAGCCTGGTGGCTTGCCGAACACCCGGTCGAGGTGGTCGGCGCCGCGTCCGATCGACCACCAGAAGAAGGGAAAGAGCTGATAGTGGCCTGCGGGCACACGGATCCAGGTGGGCTCGCCCAGCGCCTGCCAGAGCGCGTGGGTGTGTTGGGGGCGGATCACACGGTCGAATCGGCCCGAGGCCAGCAGGACCGTGCGGGGGTCGATGTGCGCGGCGTACGTGAGCGGGTCGACGACCCCCACATAGGGGCGCAGGTACGCCACGAAGGCCTCCCGCGTGTCGAGGTCTTGCTCGGACTGCAGACGCTCGCGGAACACCCGCACCGGCCGCTCCGATGAGTCGTGCAGGATCTCGGGCAAGCCACCGCCCACCATGAGGAAGAAGCCGGCCCGGATCCGTGGATCCACCTCCATCAGTGTGAGTGCGAGAATGCCGCCCATGCTGACCCCGGCGGCTGCAACGCGGTTGGTGTCGAGCTCGGGGTGCGAGGCGATCCAGTCCAGGAGGCGCCGCGAGTCCAGGATAGCGGTCCGGAAGGTTACGGCCGGGACCTCGGGTCCCTGGGCCTCTGCGAGCTCGAGCTCGTGCCGTTCCAGGCGGGCCGCGGCATACCCGCGGTTGACCAGGGCCTTGCAAGTCCCTCGGAGACCACGTGGGAGCCCTCGAGGATCGGAAAAACGACCACGACGGGGTGTGGGCCCGGGCCCGCGGGGATCAGCAGGTGAGCGGTGACCTCGTCCCGCTCGCTGCCCGGGAAGAGGACCCGGAAGGAGCGGTAGTCGCGCGCGTGCAGGAATGTGTAGATATCGAGGATCCAGTTCTCCTCGACGGTTAGGCCTTCCGGCTGCACACGCACGTCTGAGAGATCGAGCGGCGCGTGCTCGAGCTCCGGGACCGGGGCGTAGGGGGCGGGCTCACGCGCCGATCCCGGCTCGGGGGTCCACGAAGTCGTGGTGCAGGCCAGGCAAACGAGGAGGACCGCGCTCAGGACTCGACGGCACTCCCCGTTTGCCAAGGCCCTTTTCTCTCCCCCCCTCTACCCGGCTTGTCCGCTCTCTTGGGTCGCCCGACGAATAAACGCCGGGACGTCGTACTCATCCTCCTCGAACGGCGACATGAGCTCTTCGTTTCGCCGTGCCGCGGTCGCGCCGCCTTCGAAGGTCTCGTGTGCAGCCTCGTCGCTCTGCGCTGGACGGATGGGCGTGACGTTGCCCAGGGACAAACTGGAATCGTCCCGGCGGCGTCGGCGTGTGGGATCGGAGAGGCCCGTCGCGATCACCGTGACACGGATCTCGTTCTCCATTCCTTTCTGGTCGACCGAGCCGAAGAAGATGTTGGCATCCGCATGCGCCTGCTCGCGCACGAGCGTGGCGGCATCGTAAACCTCGTGCAGCGTCATGTCGGGGCCGCCCGTGATGTTGATCAGCACGCCCCGCGCGCCCTGGATCGAAAGATCCTCGAGCAACGGGTTGGAGATCGCCGCCTGGGCGGCTATGGTGGCCCGATTCTCGCCCTCGGCCCGCCCAATGCCCATCAGCGCCATGCCCATCTCGTTCATGACGGACCGCACGTCCGCGAAGTCCAGGTTGATCCTGCCGTGCACCGTAATCAGATCGGAGATTCCCTGGACCGCGTTCAGCAGCACCTGGTCTGCGAGCTCGAACGCCTCCCCCAGGGGGGTGTCCTTGGCCACCATTTGGAGCAACCGATCGTTCGGGATGGTGATCAGAGTGTCGACCACATCGTGCAGCGTCTCGATCCCCTCCTCCGCCACTCGATTGCGGACGGAGCCTTCGAACATGAAGGGCTTGGTGACAACGGCGACAGTCAGCGCTCCGACTTCCTTCGCGACCTCGGCCACGACGGGTGCGCCGCCGGTGCCGGTGCCGCCCCCGCAGCCGGCGGTCACGAAGACCATGTCGGCATCGGTGAACTCCTCGCGCAGCCGATCGCGGGCGCCTTCCGTCGCGAGCCGGCCCACGTTCGGGTCGGCCCCCGCGCCCAGCCCGCGCTCGCCCAGCTGGATCTTGTTCGGCGCCAGATTCTCGGTCAGCGCCTGGGCGTCCGTGTTCGCGGAGAGGAAGTCCACCCCGCACAGGCCCGCCTTGATCATCGTGTTAATGGCGTTTCCGCCGCCTCCGCCTACCCCGACCACCTTGATATGGGCGCGAAGCTCTTTGTCCTGAGCCAACTTAATAACCATCTTTTTCCCCCCCAATGGCGATTTTGAGTCGCGTGATCAAAAGGCTTTTGAGCCTGTTAGTTCAGGTCGCCGTAAAACCACTCGCGCATCCTTGCGCGAACCTTTCGGAAAGTTGAGCCGTCGTAGATGCGGAAGCGCGGCTTGGCTCTTCGCTTCGAACCGATGAGTGCGAGCCCCACCCCGGTCGCAAACTCGGGCCCCTGCACCCGATCCACGAGTCCGCCGACGCCACGCGGAATTCCACGCCGCACCGGCAGCTCGAAGACCTCCTCCGCTAGCTCCGGGAGTCTCTCCAGTGAGCTCGAGCCGCCGGTTACGACCACGCCGGACGGAATCGAGTGCAAGAGGCCGGAGCGAACCAGCTCCTCGCGCACCAGCGTCAGAATCTCCTCGATGCGCGGCTCGAGGAACTCGGACAGCAGCTTGCGGCTGACCTCGCGCGGCGCGCGCCCGCCGACGCTCGGCACGACGAGCAGCTGATCGGCGGCTAGAAAGCGTGCGGCGGCGCAACCGAAGCGGCGCTTGATGCACTCCGCCTGCTCGAACGGTGTGCGCAGCCCGACGGCCGCGTCGTTCGTCAGATGATAGCCGCCGAGCGAGAGAACTGCCGAGTGCTTGATCGAACCGTCCTGGAAGACCGCGAGGTCGGTTGTGCCGCCACCCATGTCGATGAGTCCCACCCCGAGCTGAGTCTCGTCTGGAGCGAGCACGGCCTCGCTCGATGCCAGGGGCTCGAGCACGATGTCGATCACGTTCAGGCCGGCGCGGTTGCAGCACTTGATGATGTTCTGGACGGAGGTCACGGCGGCGGTCACGATGTGCACCTTCGCGGTCAGCCGCACACCGGACATGCCGCAGGGCTGTTTGATCTCCCCCTGGCCGTCGATCTCGTATTCCTGCGGGATGACGTGGATCACCTCGCGGTCCGCCGGGATCGCGATCGCCTGCGCTTGTTCGATCACACGTTTGATGTCACCCGGTTTGACCTCGTCATCCTTGATTGCGACCATGCCGATCTCGTTGCGCGCTTCGATGTGCCCGCCGGCGATGCCCGCATAGACCGAGTTGATCTCACAGCCGGCCATGAGTTCCGCTTCGTCGATCGTCTTGCGAATAGAGTCGACGGTCGCATCGATATCGATGACGACCCCTTTGCGGAGTCCACGCGATGGGTGGCTACCGATTCCGATTACATCGACGGTGTCGGCGCCTGCAACCGCGACCACCGCGCAGATCTTGGTGGTTCCGATGTCGAGTCCGACGACCACTTCTTCATGACGAGCCATCCTGTCCCCCCCCTTTGGACTTCTTGGTCTTTCGAAAATCACGGAGCAACGCGCCACCCTGGAAGCGAAGATCTACTCGGCGCGCGGCGTAGCTCTGGAGCAGGCCGCTATCGCGAATGCGAAGCCAGCCCCGCAGGCTCATGGCCGGGTCGAGGCCGACACGAACCTCGACGTCGCGATCGGCTGGCTGGAAGCGCAGGTCGTCCCGCGCTCGTACATCCACCGCAACGAGCTCCACTTCGAGCTCCTGGGCTGTCCGCAGCAACGGCAGCGCCCAGCGCACGTCGCCGCGTACACTTGTTAATGACGCCGCCTCGCCAGCAGCGAGCGGAAAGCGTGCGCCGTCGATATCGACTCCGTCGTGGGTTCCCGTGATGCGGGCGACCGGCACGCGCTCCTCGATCTCCACCACCAGTCGGCGGGGAGGGATGCGGGCCGCGACGCAGCTCGCCACGCGCGGGTGCGACGAGAGCTTGCCGATCAGGACGTCCGGATCGAGGTCGATGAGCGGAACATGCGAGCCCAACCCTGCGCGCTTGAGCAGCTTCATCGGAGCGAGCGTTTCCAGACCTAAGAACTCGACCGCCTCCAGACGGAAGCGGGGCGCCCGCAGCTTGTCGCTGAGCCAGGTTCGCGCAGCGTGACCGCTCCGAGCGTGCAGCGCGAAGCCGCACACACCCAGAACGCCGAGCGCGGTGATCGCGATCCAGGCCCGGCTTGGCCGTCGGGTAGGCTTCGTCTTACGCGTCAAAGCTCCTCTCCCCAAACTCGCACCTCGGGCTCGAGCTCGATCTGGAACCGCTGCAGGACCTTCGCGCGCGCCTGATCCATGAGCTGGAGCACGTCGGTGGCGGTGGCGCCACCCCGATTGATGATGAAGTTGGCGTGGACGGTGGAGATCTCTGCGCCACCCACCCCGGATCCTTTGAGGCCTGCAGCGTCGATGAGGCGCCCAGCGTAGTCGCCCGGCGGGTTCTTGAAGACGGAGCCACAGGAGAGCTGATCGATGGGCTGAGTCTCCCTGCGCTCCGCGAGGAAGCTGCGCATGCGCTCGCGGACCTCCTCAGGATCCGAGGGTTCCGTGTGGAAGCAGGCCTTGAGCAGCACGACGTCCGCGGGGACCTCGAGAGCGCGGTAGCGAAAGCGGAGCTGCTCGGCGCGCATCTCCTGGCACTTCCCCGTGGCCGGGTCCAGGAACTCGATACACTCGACCACGTCCCGCATCTCTCGCTCCCTGATTCCCGCGTTCATTGCGAGCCAGCCTCCCACCGTGCCGGGAATGCCGACCGCGAACTCGAGCCCTGCGAGTCCCTCCTTGGCACAGAAGCGCGTGACACGAGAATGGGACGCTCCGGCCTCTGCCAGGACCCGCCCATCGTCGCTGCGCGCCAGTTTGCGCAGCCCGTGTAGTCGCACGACAGCGGCGCGCAATCCGGCATCGGGTACGAGCGTGTTGAATCCCGCGCCGAGGATCCGCACGGGGACCTCGTGTTTGCGGCAGAGCTCGAGCACCTCGCGAAGCTCCGCGCGCGACTCGGGGAGCGCCAGTGCCTCGGCAGGACCGCCGACACGCAGCGATGTGTGCTTCGACATCGGCTCGTCGAATGCGACGCGCTTGCCGAGCAGGCGCTTGAGCCGGTCTTTGAGACGCGGATCAATCGTCGGACCCTCCCTCTGTGTCGCTGAAAAAACGCGCGGCCAGGCGACCGATGTCGCCCGCGCCCATGAACAGCACGAGATCATCCGGGCGCACGAGCTTGCGCAGCGTGGGGACGATCTCCGCTGTCTCGGCAACGAAGTGCACCTCCCGATGGCCATGATCTCGAATCGCCTCGGCCAGACCGTGGGCCTCGACACCGGCGAGTTTCGGCTCCCCCGCTGCATAGATCTCCGTCACGATGAGAACGTCCGTATCGTGGAAAGCGTGTGCGAACTCATCGAACAGATCCTGGGTGCGGGTGTAGCGGTGCGGCTGGAAAGCGGCGACGATTCGACGCCCCAATCCCTTGCGGGCTGCGGCGAGGGTGGCGCGGATCTCCGTGGGATGGTGCGCGTAGTCGCTGACCACGAGGACGCCGTCCCGCTCTCCGTAGATCTCGAAGCGCCGTTCGACACCTTCGAACTCCTCGAGCGCTCTCCGGATGTCCGGAAAAGCCACGTCGAACTCGAGGCCGACGGCGATGGCCGCCAGGGCATTGCGCACGTTGTGCACGCCGGAGATCTGCAGGTGGATCGTACCGAGGCTGCGTCCGTCGTGTTTCGCGATGAAGTGTGTCCGGAGGCCCTCGATGGCGATCTCCGTTGCGGAGACCTCAGCCTGGGCCGAGGTTCCGTAGGTGCGAACGCGGCGCGTGACTTCGGGCAGCATGGCCTGTACGTGCGGGTCGTCCAGGCACAGCACCGAGGCGCCGTAGAAGGGAACGCGGTTGGTGAAGTCCAGGAAGGCCTCGGTCAGTCTCTCGAAGCTCTGGTAATGGTCGATGTGCTCTCGGTCGATGTTCGTCACGACCACCACGGTCGGGATGAGTTGGAGAAAGGTGCCGTCGCTCTCGTCTGCTTCGGCCACGAGCACGTCGCCGCTCCCCAGGCGGGAGTTCGTGCCGAGACTCTTGACCAGACCGCCGACGATAATGGTGGGATCCAGCCCACCCGTTTGCAGCACGGCGCCCACCAGAGAGGTGGTGGTGGTCTTGCCGTGCGATCCCGCGATCGCCACGCCGCACTTGATACGCATCAGCTCGGCCAGCATCTCCGCGCGCGGGATCACGGGAATGTGCGTCTGCCGAGCGATCTGGAGCTCCGGGTTGTTTGCGGGGATCGCCGAGGAATACACCAGCACATGGGCACGACCGACGTTGCCGGCGGCGTGGCCGATCATCACCGGAATGCCAAGGCGTCGCAGCCGCGCGGTGGTCGCGCTTTCGAGCAGGTCGGAGCCGGAGACCGAGTAGCCGCTCGCGTGCAGGATCTCCGCCAGGCCGGACATCCCGACCCCTCCGATTCCGACGAAATGCACGCGTTCGATGCGATGAATCAAAACTCTCTCCCTCTCAGAGCAAGCTGCGGCACGTCTCCCAGATGCGTTCGGCGGCGTCGGGCGTGGCTCGCTTCGCGGCGGCTTCGGCCATGCGTCGCCGACGTGGCGCGTCCCCGGCCAGCGCCCGCAGCTCGGGCGCCAGCCGCTCGGAGAGCTCCGCGTCCGGGATCACGAGGCACATGCCCGCGCGCTCGA
>DAOVBF010000220.1 GCA_030673955.1 Deltaproteobacteria bacterium | reverse complement strand
TGCTGCTCCTGGGCCTACTCGTCTCCTTCCTGGAGGCCCTGCGCGTGGCGGGTGGCGGAAACCTGCTCCCAACGGGGCCCGAGCTGGACTCCTCCAAGCTCGTGTCGGTGACCCAGTCGCTGGTGGAGAAGGGCGCAACGGCGGCGCTGGGCGAATCCGGACCCAGCTCACGCATGACGACCGAGTTCCTCGCCCATCCCGCCGAGACCGTCGAGCGCTTCCAGAAGGTGTTCCGGAATCCGCGCATCGAGGCGCTGCAGACGGACCGGCTCTTCTGGAGCCACGTGGAGCACGGCGCACTCGACCAGGCATTCAACCGACCCAGCTTCCTGGGCATCGCCTACGACGACACGTTGCGCACGGATCTGGCCAGGCTCGGGATCGTGAGTGAAGCCGCGAAGACCGATTCGCGTCTCTTTCGGAACTCCGCGAGGGATGTGCTCGAAGAGGTCGGCCCTCGCGTCCGGCAGATGAAGGACGATCCCGCCTTCCAGGAGCTCGCGAAGGATCCCGAGATCCAGGCCGCCCTGGCCTCAGGGGATACGCTCCAGCTCCTCCGTCACCCCCAGTTCCGCGCGCTGGTCAACCGGGCACTGGACGACTCCTAGCAGCGGCCCGCCGCCCGCCAGTCACGGGAGAATCGCGAAACCCGCCACCGCCGCGGTCAGCGCCAGCAGCAGGCCTCCCGCGGCAAAGCTCAAGTGGATGCCGCGCACTCGATCGTCTTCGCTGCGCTCCAGCCAGAGCCCGAAGGCCGCGGCCAGCAGCAAACCCACCAGCACGCCGGTTGCCAGCGTGGAGTGAACCGACTCGAAGAGCGCCTTCTGCCGCAGCCACGCCATCGAGACGAGCCCCGCGCCAAAGCCCAGCACGATCAGAGCCACGAAAATCCGGCCCAGCCGACGGTGGAGGCTGGAGTCGATTTCATGGCCGTAAAAGCGCGCACGGCGAATGCGCAGTCCCTCGCGCAGCACGACCAGCCCCAGGGTCAGCACCACGATCATGAGGGCGGGGTGCAGGTACGCGAGCCAACGCATGGGTCGCGAGCGTACCGGTGCGGGTATCCCTGGTCCACACGGCGAGAGTCTGTTATTCGAATTGCATGGGGGAGATCGACGGCGCGGTCCTACGGATCGCCGCGCTGCACCTGGACCGGTATCGTCATGCCATTGGGGCGGAGGTGAATCGGCGGCTTGGCCACGCCGAGCCTCCCCCCGCCGCGCGCGCCGAGATCGTACGCCGCTTCCGGAGCTTCTGCCGTCTCGCCTGCATCGATCTGGCGAGCGCGCGCGCTTCGCTGGACGGCTTGGGCGGAAACTCCCCAGCCGGGCTCGAGCGCGCGGTCGCCCACGCGGTTGACGCGGCCTGTGATTGCGGAGCGTCCCAGGAGCTCACCCGTGCGCTGCGCACGCTCGAAACGCGCTTCCGCGCCGGCATCCGTCGCGTCATGCAGCCGCCCGAGCCGCAGCGCAAGGGCCGCGGGCGGCGGCGCAAGACACCGAACGCGGGCAGGCGCGTACGGTCTGCGATCGATCGCATCGGCGATGCGTACCTGGCGCTCTGTCTCGACACCGGTCGTCTCTACGACGTCAATCCCGCTGCCGAGTCGCTTTTCGGTACAGAGGCGGCCCAGCTTCTGGAGCGCGAGCTCGCGGATCTGGTGAGCCCCACACACAGGTCCGCGTATCAGGACCTCGAGGCACGTCTGGACGCGGGCGAGGAGTCCGGCCCGACGGACATGGTCTTCACACGGCCCGGCGGCGACTCGGTCTCGGTCGAGGTCAGCGTTGCCAACCACACCATTGGCCCCCGACGTCTGGCCATCTTCGTGGTGCGTGAGAAGCTGCCCGCGAGCGCCTGACGCGCGCGTTACTCGACCCGAATCAGCTGCGACTGGGGAACGCGGGCGAGCAGGGAGTCGACCGCGCGGTTCACGTAGTCCGCGTCGTGTGACTCGAGCGTGAGCAGCGTGTGATAGCCGTCGTCGGTGAGCTGGGGGTAGCTGCCGAGCATCAGCCCCGGGAACTCGTCCAGAACGTCTTGTAGCTCCTGCGCGATGTCGCTCTCCATACAGCTCATGAAAACCTGACGCAGGAAAAACCGCTGGCCCTTGAAGCGTTCGCGTACCCCTTCGAACTTTTTCCGCAGAAGATGCGGAATGCCGGGAAAGACGTAGATATTCTCGATCACGACGAGCGGGAACCAGAGGTCCGCCGTCTGGATCAGGTCCGCCCCTTCCGGGACCAGGCACATCTTGAGCTGGCTCGTATTGGGCTCGCGGCCCTTCAGCGCCTTGCGCAGCAGCTCCTCCATGGTCGGGTGCGGGGTCAGCTGACGGTCCACGGCCCGCGCAACACCCTCCATGGTTACATCGTCGTGCGTAGGCCCGACGCCGCCCGTGGTGAGTACGTACGTAAAGGCCTTCGAGAAGGACCGCACCTCCGTGCCAATCAACTCCACGTCATCGGGAAGCACATGAACCCGCTCAACGGAGACCCCGAGCTCGCGCAGCTGCGGAAGCAAGTAGGGCAGGTTCTCATCCTGCACCTTCCCCGAGAGGATCTCGTTTCCGATGATGAGAATTCCCGCGCTCGACATGCTGCCTGACCCGCATCTTAGTCGTTGAGCCAGTCTCCCTTCAACCAGTGCCGGGGCTGGACTACCCTGCCGCCCGGCAGGGCGCCCCCCCGGGGCGCGACTCCACCGGACCGATGCGGTGGGAGAGGTTCCCGGTCTAGCCGACCGGACCCTGCGCACCCTTTGATCCCCTGGAGGGCGCTAGGATATATGGTGCGACCCCATAGCCAGGAGGCCCCGCGACCATGGCCCGGATCAACGACCACTATCTGAAGCTCGCCGCGGGCTATCTCTTTCCCGAAATCGACCGGCGGGTGCGCGCCTTCCAGGAGCAGTGCCCCGATGCCAAGCTCATCCGGCTGGGCATCGGCGACGTGGTTCTGCCGCTTGGGAAGAGCGTGCGCGACGCCATGCACCGGGCGGTGGACGAGCTGGGAACCGACGAAGGCTTCCGCGGCTACGGGCCCGAACAGGGCTACGCCTTTCTGCGCGAGGCCATTGCGGAACATGAGTTCCGATCCCGCGGAGTCCGGGTCTCGCCCGATGAGATCTTCGTCTCCGACGGCTCCAAGTGCGACAGCGCCAACATCCAGGAGATCTTCGCCTCACAGGCGCGCGTGGCGGTACCCGATCCCGTCTATCCGGTGTACGTAGACACCAACGTAATGGCCGGCAGGAGCGGACCAGCCGATCCCACGGGTCGTTACGAGGGGATCCTCTACCTGGCCTGCACAGAGGAGAACGGCTTCCTGCCCCGGCCCCCAGAGGAGGCCGTCGATCTCGTCTACCTCTGCTCCCCCAATAACCCGACCGGCGCGGTCGCGACTCGCGACTCGCTTGCGGCCTGGGTCTCCTACGCCCGAGAGTGCGGCGCGGTGCTCCTCTTCGACGCCGCGTACGAGGCATACATCACTCAGGAGGACCTGCCGCAT
>DAOVBF010000073.1 GCA_030673955.1 Deltaproteobacteria bacterium | reverse complement strand
CTTGAACACGAACCTGCCATCCATCTTGGGGTAGTGACGCCCCTCCTCGATCATCTCCGTGGTGAGCCACGGATTGAACGCGCAGCCCGGCGCCTCGACCCAGAGCTTCTTTGCGTACTTGCCCTCGGCGTGCAGATGTATCGACAGGATGCTCCGCTCGGCGTCGTCGGAGGGTTCCAAGACAACTGCCCCCGCACCATCTCCGAAGATGACCGAGACATCTCGGCCGCGGGTCGTCATGTCGAGCCCCACCGAGTGGACCTCCACTCCGCAGACCAGGACGCGGTCGTAAAGTCCGGACGCCACGTAGAGCTGACCCACCTGCAGGGCGTAGAGAAACCCGGTGCACTGGCAGCGGATGTCCATGGCGGGAATCTCCGCCAGGCCCAGCCGATCTTGCAGAAAGACCGCGTTTCCCGGGAACTCGTGCTGCGGAGACAGGGACGCCACGATAATCGCGTCGAGGTCGCGAAGCTCGAGTTCCGCTGCCTCGACGGCGCGAACGGTGGCTTCGCAAGCTAGGTCCGCCGGTGCGGTGCCGGGATCCACGTGATGTCGCTCCCGGACCCCTGTGCGCTGCTGGATCCACTCGTCGCTGGTGTCCATCAGCTTCTCGAGGTCCGCGTTGGTCACCACGCGCGGAGGCACGTACATCCCCGTCCCGGTGATCGCGACCTTCCGAAGGCCTTGCATGACTAGGCTCCGCCTGCGGCAAATGAAGTCCCGAGACGGGATGCCTCCGGGAACACGAGTGGTCCCAGACAGTAGAGTATTGCCTCGATCCCGTCGCCGGTGAGGGCCGAGACCGCGACCCCCCCGAGCGACTCCGCCAGGGCCTTCGCCTCGGTCGGGTCGAGCTGGTCACATTTGTTGAGAATCAGCAGCTCGGGCTTCTCCGCGAGTCCGAGCCCCCTCAGGGTCTCCCGCACGGACTCGATATGGCTCTCCACGCTCGGATTCAACGCGTCTGCCACATGCAGCAGTACGTTCGCATCCTGGATCTCCTCCAGGGTGGAGCGGAATCCGGCCACGAGATCCGGGGGCAGGTCGCGGATGAACCCCACCGTATCGGTCACGATGACATCGCGCTCACGTGGGAAACGGAGCCGGCGCGACGAGGAATCCAGCGTCGCGAAAAGCTGGTCCGCCGTATGGACCTTGCTCCGGGTGAGGCGATTCAAGAGCGTCGATTTCCCTGCGTTCGTGTAGCCGACGATGGACAGCACTGGCAGCCCCTCGCGCTTGCGCTTCGCGCGACGCGTCTCCCGCCGCCGGCTGATCGTGGCCAGCGCGCGCTCCAGCCGGCGGATGTGGTCGCGCACGCGCCGACGGTCGACCTCCAGCTTGGTCTCACCCGGTCCGCGCCCGCCGATGCCACCGGCCAAGCGGCTCATCGACTCACCCCGGCCCACCAGCCGGGGCAGTCGGTAACGCAGCTGCGCCAGCTCGACCTGCAGCCGTCCCTCTCGGGTTTGCGCGTGCTGCGCGAAGATATCGAGGATGAGCTGGCTTCGATCCACGATCCGGCTCTCGACGAGATCGGTGATGTGACGAATCTGTGCCGGCGTGAGATCGCGATCGAAGATCACGAGATCCGCGCCGAGCTGCCAGGCGCGCACAACCAGCTCCTGAATCTTGCCTCTCCCGACGAGATAACGCGGATCTGCGCGGGTTCGTTGCTGCCGAACCGTATCGAGAATCGCCACGCCCGCCGTGCGCGCGAGCTCACGCATCTCTGCGAGGCGTTCCTCGGCTCCGGGATCCGGCCCGAGTGCGACCTCGACGAGGATCGCCCGGTCCTGGGCGCCATCCACGTGGATCCCGCGCTGTCCTTCCGCGAAGCGATCCTCCAGCGCCTCGATCCATTCCAGGAAGTCGAAGTCGAAGCGGCTCGGCGGAAGGGGAGTGTAGACCTCAACCGTCTCGCCCGACGCATCGGGCGGGCGCAGGGACGCGTACTCGGCCAGCTCGGGTAGGCCCGCCTCGTCCACCTGGATCACCACCATGGCGTCGAGGCGCAAGAGCGCGAGGTCGGTCAGATCATCACGGGTGAGCGATTCGCCGCGCAGGTGCGTGTGGATGCAGCGGAGTCCGCGGAATCGACCGGTTCCGCCGCGCACGCGCTTGAAGTCCGGGAGCTGGATGCGGAGGGCGTCGCCGACCATCACGTACTCGACGTCGCCGTTGCGGCTCACGAGCGCCCCGACCTGACGGCCGGTCTCGCAGGAGATGTCGCTCAGCTGCCGCGCAAAATCCTGCGAAACCAGCCGGTTACGTGGAAGACGCCGCTTGTAGAGGTTACGGAGACGACGGAGCTGGCTCGCCTTGAGACCGTAGGTCTGACCGTGGAGCTCCGAGATGAAACCTCCTTCGCCCCAAGCTGGAGCTTGAGCACCCCAATTATAGCAGTTGGGGCCTCCAGCAGGCGAGATCGGTAGCAGGCGTCTTCCGGTTGAGCTTGACCCGGGCGACCCGAGGACACCACCCTTCTGCTTCTCTTGGGAACACCGACCATCAGTGTGATCCTGCCCGTGCGCGACGGGGCTCGCACCGTCGACGGAGCGATCCGCTCCGTCCTCGCGAGCCGCGGCGTCGAGCTCGAACTCATCTGCGTCGACGACGGCTCCACCGACCGCTCACCACCGATTCTGGAGGACTGGGCGCGCTGCGATTCCAGGATCCGGGTGCTGCACACGCCGCCCTGCGGACTCGTTTCCGCGCTGAATACAGGCATCGCGTGCGCGAGGAGCCGCCGGATCGCACGGATGGACGCGGACGACGAAATGCATCCGGAGCGGTTGGCGATGCAGGCCGCTCTGCTCGACGACGACTCCGCGCTGGCGCTGGTCGGCTGCCAGGTCGAGTCCTTCCGCGCCGGGGGACTGGCGGCCGGCTATCGCATCTACACCGAATGGGTGAATGCGCTGATCGCGCCCGCCGAGATTGCCCGGGCGGCGTTCGTGGAATGCCCCGTGCCGCACCCGACCTGGATGTTCCGCCGCGAGGTGATCCTCGCGCTCGGCGGCTACCAGGAACGGCCCTGGCCGGAGGACCTGGATCTGCTGTACCGGCTACTGGCGGCGGGCTACGGGGTGGGTAAGGTGCCGCGAGTGCTCCACCGCTGGCGCGATCATCCGCAGCGCCTCTCGCGCGTCGACCCGCGCTACGGGCGCGAGGCCTTCGCACGGGTCAAGGCGCACTATCTCCAGCGTGTTTACCCCATGCCGGCCGCCGTGGTCTGGGGCGCGGGGCGGACAGGCCGGCGCCTCGTCCGTCTGCTGGAGCGAGAGGGCCTTCCCACCCGGGCGCTCCTCGACATCCATCCCTCTCGCATCGGCACGACCTGGCGCGGGCTTCCCATCCTGTCCCCGGAGCGGCTCTCGGAGCGGGCGCAGGCCTGGACCCAGGAGGGGCTGCGAATCCTGGGGGCAGTGGCAAGCCGGGGCGCGCGGGGCGAAATTCGTCAAGCCCTGGTGGCGCTGGGCCTCAAGGAAGGGGAAGACTTCCTGATGGTGGCCTAGCCAGCCGGCCTGGGATCGCCTCGGCGGACGTCCGAACAAAGGGCCAATGATGGGTGTAGCGGCAGAACTCGTGCTCCTGGTGCTCGCAGCGGGCAAGGGAACGCGCATGCGTTCGCACCGTCCCAAGGTGCTCCATCCCGTTTGCGGCCGCCCCATGCTGCTCCACGTCACGGCGCTGGGACGCGGGCTCGGAGCCAAGCGCAGCGTCGTGGTCGTCGGCAGCGGCGAGGAGGAGGTGCGGGAGGCCCTCGCGAACGAGCCTGTCGAGATCGTTTCACAGGGCGAGCCCCTCGGCACCGCCCACGCGGTCCTCCAGGCCCGCGAGCGGCTCCAGACTCACCGCGGGCCCGTGCTGATCCTCCACGGCGACCAGCCGCTCTACCGCACCAGCACCATGGAGGCGTTCCTGGACGCCTATCGCTCCCGCTCCGCGGACCTGGCGCTCCTGGTGGCGGAGTTCCCCGATGCCTCCGGCTACGGACGTATCGTGCGCGGCCGCGACGGGCGAATCGACCGGATTGTCGAGGAGGTCGAGGCCAGCCCGGAGGTCCGCGCGATCCATGAGGTCAACGTGGGGGGGTACGTCGCCGAGGCTCCTTTTCTGTTCGAGACGCTCGCGCGGGTAGGCAACCAGAACCGGAAGCGGGAGTTTTTCCTGACCGACGTCGTGGAGCTTGCGCTCGAGTCGGGGCGGCGCGTGGAGGCCGTGCGGATCGAGGACTGGACCGAGGCGATCGGGGTGAACGATCGGGCGGACCTGGCCCGTGCCGAGGCCCTGCTGCGTCGGCGCTTCGCCTCGCACTGGATGAGACAGGGTGTAACACTCGTGGATCCCGAGCGGACCTACCTGGACGCCGACGTGGAGATCGGCCCCGACACCGTGATCGAGCCGGGCTGCTGCCTGCGCTCAGGAACGCGGGTCGGAGCGGGCTGCCGGCTCGAGCCCAACGTCGTGATCGATGCCTCCACCCTCGGCGACGAGGTCTGGGTCAAGCCGCACTGCTGGATCGAGCAGTCGAGCGTGGGCGACGGCTGCATCATCGGTCCGTCAGCGCACCTGCGGCCCAACAGCCGCCTCGAGGAGAAGGTTCGGGTCGGGAACTTCGTCGAGATCAAGAACTCCCACATCGGACGGGGCTCGAAGGCCGACCATCTCTCCTACATCGGGGACGCGGATGTCGGCGAGCGCGTCACGATCGCCTGCGGTGCCATCACGGTCAACTACGACGGCCGGAAAAAGAGCCGCACCGTGATCGGAGACGGCACGTTCGTGGGCTGTAACGCGAATCTGATCGCGCCGGTCACGCTCGAGCCCGATGCCTATGTCGCTGCGGGCTCGACCATCACCCGCGATGTTCCGAGCGATGCACTCGCCGTGGCACGCCAGCGACAGCGCAACCTCGAGGGCTGGAGGCGGCGGCACTTCGGAAAGAAGGACGATTAACAAGCCCGGCCTTGCCGGCCGATAACCCGCTGAGAAAGGAGGCGTCACTGCATGTGTGGGATCGTCGGATACGTGGGCCGCGAGGAGCGCGCTCAGGATGTGATCCTCGATGGCCTACGGCGTCTCGAATACCGCGGCTACGACTCCGCGGGAATCGCCGTCATCGAGGACGGAAAGCTCCGAGTGGTTCGCGCGGTCGGAAAGCTCGTGAACCTCGAGGCGACGCTTCGAGACGTCCCGGTTCACGGCTCCATCGGGATCGGCCATACGCGCTGGGCGACACAAGGCAGACCGGCGGTCGTGAACGCCCACCCTCACTGCGCGGGGACCGTGGCGCTGGTCCATAACGGTATCATCGAGAACCACGCCGAGCTCCGCACGCAGCTCGAGGCGCGCGGCTGCAGTTTCCAGGGCGAGACCGATAGCGAGCTCATCGCGCACCTGATCCACCAGGAGCGCAAGCACGGTAGCTCGCTGCTGGAGGCGGTCCAGGCGGCCGTCACGAGACTCGACGGATCCTACGCCATCGCGATCATCGACGAGGAGCACCCGGGATCGCTCATTACCGCCAGGAACGCTGGAAGCCCGGTCATCGTGGGCCTAGGCGAGGGGGAGAACTTCGTGGCCTCCGACGTCCCCGCGATCCGTCCCTACACCCGGCAGATGATCATGCTCGAGGACAGCGAGGTCGCGCATCTCACACAGGACTGCGTCGAGATCTTCGACAGCCACGGCGCGCGGGTCGAGCGCTCGCCGAAGCTCATCCAATGGGATCCGGTCCAGGCGGAAAAAGGCGGCTACGACCGCTTCATGCAGAAGGAGATCTACGAGCAGCCGCGCGCCATCAGCGACACCATCGGCACACGTGTGCTCGAAGAGGAGGGGGATATCAACCTCGATGGAATCGAGCTCGATCCCGAGTGGGTGCGCCAGCTCGAGGGCGTGCAGTTCGTAGCCTGCGGCACCGCCTGGCACGCCTGCTTGATCGGAAAGCACATGCTGGAGCGTGCGGCGCGCATTCCCACGCTGGTCGATCTGGCGAGCGAGTTCCGCTACCAGGATCCACTGATCGGCTCGCGCCACCTGATCATCCCCGTCTCGCAGTCGGGCGAGACGGCCGACACCCTGGCGGCGCTGCGCGAGGGCAAGCGGCGCGGCGCGCGCTCGCTCGCGGTCTGCAACGTCCACGATAGCAGCATCCCGAGGGAGGCCGACGCCACGCTCTACACGCACGCGGGCCCGGAGATCGCCGTCGCCTCGACCAAGTGTTTCACAGCTCAGGTGACGGCGCTGTACCTCATCGCGCTCAAGCTGGGGCTCCTGCGAGAGACCCTCTCGCACGACGAGGTCCGCGAGGCCATCCTCGCCCTGCGTCGCCTGCCCCGTCTCATCGGAGAGACGCTAGCGCTCTGGTCGCACATCGAGACCATCGCCCGGCGCCACTTCCACGCGCGGGACGTCATCTTCATGGGCCGCGGCCCCGGTCATGCCGTGGCGCTCGAAGGCGCGCTCAAGCTCAAGGAGATCTCGTACATCCACGCCGAGGGCTATGCCGCCGGGGAGCTCAAGCACGGACCGATCGCGTTGATCGACGAGTACGTGCCCGTGGTGGTCGTGGCGAATCAGCCCGATCTGCTCCCAAAGATCGCCTCGAACGCCCAGGAGGTGCGTGCGCGGAGTGGAGTCGTGATCGCCGTGGTCGAGGAGGGAGAGACGAGGGCGCGGGGCTTCGCGGACGAGATCATCGAAGTCCCGAGCGCGCCG
>DAOVBF010000083.1 GCA_030673955.1 Deltaproteobacteria bacterium | reverse complement strand
CGTCCGAGCGCCAGCCCACAACCGCGGCGATGTCGTCGCGCGTCACCGATTGGCCGTCTTCGTGGCGAAGCAGATTCTCGAGCAGGACGCGAATGGAGCGCGGCAGCCGATCGAGTCGCCCGAGCCCCGCCTCTTCGACCGCATGCAGGCGGTGGATGCGATACCTGCGGTCGTCAACCTCGATCGATCCGAGACTCCAGCGATTCTCATCTCGTGGGGGGGCCATCTAAACCTCCTTGTCGTTCCGCGAGCTCGAAAATAGCGGATGGGGTACTGGCGGGGTAACGCGCGGCGAAGCCGCGCTGCCCGCTCTTCGCTCGGCTACGCCTCGCTGTGCGCCCCTGCGGGGCTTGCGGCGGGGTAACGCGCGGCGAAGCCGCGCTGCCCGGCACGACGGCCTGGGGATCGGCCGTCCAAGGCGACCTCCCCGGTCAGGACCGACCGGGGCGCCCCGCTGGGGACCGGAGCCTTCCGGGCTTTGCCGGCGACCCTGCCGACACGACCATGGGGGATTCGGGAGTGCCCACGTGGCTCCGGTCCCAGCGCGCGAGCAAGCTCATGAGGCTTCCTCGAGGGTCAGCTACACGAGAGGACCTAGCAGGAATCGTACCCGCGGGGCCAACGCCGCAGCTAGGCCGCTAAGCCCCGCGCATTTGCGCGAGATCTTGCCGGTCTGTGTCGCGGGGCGGACGCTCCCGGCGAGGAAGCGAGTTTCCCTCATGCAGCAGATCAGGCGCCTCGCGGGGGTCGGGACGCTCATCGCACCGCCTCAAAGGCCTCGAATGCGGAGCCGGTTCAAGGCGATGTGCACGCTACGCGCCCCCCACTGGGCGCCACTCGTGTCGATCCTTGAGTTGCTGCGCCAAAGCGCCGATGTTCTCGACGGATGGCCCCTCCCCCACAGCGACCGGGACCGACCATCCAATAGGGAGAGGATCAAGGGACCACCGGCGCGGCATGGCTGCAGCGCAGCGTGACCGCTCACCGACCCCTTGTGTCGGGCGGATCGAGCCTTCCGAGCTCGAACGGCCTCCGACCCTCTGACCAGTAGCGTGTCCGACAGGCACGGGGGAGGGGCCGCCTTACTTCCCGCGGCGCTTGCACTCGCGGGTCCCGGGGCTAGAGGTCGCGCGCTCGAAGCTCGCGCTCGAGTTCCTCCTCCAGCTCGGGATCCTCGATCGAAACAGTGTCCGGAGCGGTTTCAGGGCGGGAGATGCGGCGCAGCACGACAACGAGGGCGACGGCGCCCGCCAAGAGAACGAGGCCGGGGAAGGTCCAACCCCAGATGCTGCGGGGAACCCCCCGGATGGCGTCTCCGAAGCGCGCCTCGAGACGCGCCAGGATGGCCTCCTTCTCGACCCCGGCGTCGATGAACTCCCGGATCTCCTCACGCAGCGCCGCGGCGTCGGGGCTCGGGCAGTCCGCCAGTGTGCGTCCAGGGCAGAAGGGGCTCATGACCTCCCGTGCAAGCGCATGGGCCCGTCGCGCACGCTCCGAGCTTTGCTCATCCGCTCGAGCGTCCGAGAGCCCCGCCGCGAGGAGCGTCACCACGAGAAGAAGCGCGGAGTAGGTTCGGACGGACCACACCATCCCCCAAGGGTAGCCAGCAGCTCGAAGTTTGAACACAGGCCCGCAGCGCACCTCCAATCCCCGGCACGAGCCGGCAGCTGGGACGTCCCGTCGGCCTGCCATCCGCTTGGAGCACGAAATGGGAACGGTCCAAGAGCATCAAGTCGATCGTGAAGGTCGAGCTCACGCGCGAGCGGCCCGAGACGTTCTGGAACACCATCGCGCCGGACGATTACGACTTCTTCGCCAATGTGAATCCGAAAGTGCCCCTCCCCGCTGTTCGCAGGCCACAGAGAAGCTGCTGGGCAGCAACGAACGCCAACCGACTCTGCTCTACAACGGTTACGCCCGCTGGGTCGTGCGGCTCTACCCGCCCGAAATCGAGTCCTGAGCGCGCGCGCCGGCAGGCGGGGCGTCGTCCTCGACGGTCGCCGGCTTGACCCGACCCGTCGCATTAAGCGCCTTCGACTCGAAGCCGATACCGCTGACGAAGCGGGGTCTTTGCGTGGATATCACTACCCTCATAGGTGTCGTCCTGGGGCTGTCCTGCATCGTCATGGTGCAGGTGCTCGAGACGGGACACGTGGACTCCGTGATGCAGCTCATCCAGATCCCCGCAGCCGTCATCGTCGTGGGCGGGACCATGGCGGCGGTGATCACGACTTTCCCAGTCAAGGACCTGAGGCGAGCCCTGCGACAGGTGAAACGTATCGTCATCACGGGCACCCAGCCACTGGCGCCGATGGTTCCGATCATGGTGGAACTCGCGCGCAAGTCCCGTCGAGAGGGACTGCTGGTCCTCGAGGCGGAGGCCCTGAAGGCCGAGGATCCGTTCTTCAAGCAGGCCGTGTTGGCGCTCGTGGACGGCACCGACGTCGCGTCGCTGCGCGGCCTACTGGAAAACGTGATCGATCAGGAGGAGCAGTTTCAGGAGCCCGGAGCCAAGCTGTTCGAGGCGGCTGGAGGGTACGCACCGACGATCGGCATCCTGGGCGCCGTCATGGGTCTGATCCACGTGATGCAGAACCTGTCCGACCCCTCCAAGCTGGGCTCCGGTATCGCGATCGCCTTCGTCGCCACCGTCTACGGCGTAGGGTCCGCAAACCTCCTCTTCCTGCCCTTCGCGAACAAGCTAAAGATGAAGATCCGAGAGGAGACGCGCCGCAAGGAAATGATTCTGGAGGCCGTCTGCGCCATTCAGGAGGGGTTGAACCCCCACCACATCGAGAAGCGCCTGCGCAGCTTCCTCGAACCTCACGAAGTAAACGCAAATGCGGAGAGCTAGACGACGCCACAGGCCGGAAGAGCGCGAGAGCCATGAGCGCTGGCTCGTATCCTACGCTGACTTCATCACACTGCTCTTTGCCTTCTTCACGACGCTCTACGCCATCTCGGTCATGGATGCCGAGAAGGGCGAAAGGCTGGTCAAATCGATCCGCGAGTCCTTCGGCCAGGGGGTCTTCCAGCTCGCCACGTCCGACCCGAGGCTCCTGGACCAACTCTTCGCCTCTCCCATCGATCTCGGCGGTGAAGCCGCCCCGACCGACGCCCAAGACACAGAGAGGGCCCGTTTCGAACTGCTCGAGCAGCGGACACGGGCGTTGAGTACGAGCAAGACCATCAGTGAAGGAATCAGCGTGCGACGTACCGAGGAGGGTCTGGTCATCAGCCTCGCGGACTCGCACTTCTTCGCATCGGGCTCCACGCAGCTCGCGGATTCGGCCAAGGCATCACTTCAAGAGGTCACGAAGGTACTCCAGGATTTGCCCAACCATG
Organism: Deltaproteobacteria bacterium; assembly: GCA_030673955.1. Classification (GTDB taxonomy): domain Bacteria; phylum Myxococcota_A; class UBA9160; order SZUA-336; family SZUA-336; genus SMWZ01. The sequence goes on along the minus strand of DAOVBF010000083.1, from coordinate 2,767 downwards.
TGCGAGTGGAGGGACACACGGATGACCGACCGGTCTCGAGCGCGACCTTCCCCTCGAACTGGCATCTCTCGGCGAGCCGCGCCGTCGAGGTGGTCCGCCACTTCGAGCAAACAGGGATCGCACCCTACCGACTCTCGGCCTCAGGTTTCGCGGATCAGAGGCCGCTTGTATCGAACAAGACCCCGCAGGGAAGGCGCATGAACCGACGCATTGACATCGTCGTCCTGCGCACCCGGATGGCTGAAGATGACTCCTGAGAGCCATCGACGATTACTCGCACCGACTGAAGAGAAAGTCGATTAGGAGGCGAGACCATGCCCACAGTCCTGGTCGTGGATGATTCCGCTACGACGCGCAAGGTCGTTATCGAGAGCATCCAGGACGCTGGCTTCGAGCGTTGCCAATTCATTGAAGCGAGCGACGGCGCCGAAGCGCTCGAGACTCTGAGCAAGCACGACATCGATCTCATCCTGTGCAGCATCGACATGCCCAACCCGACCTGCATCCGGTTCGTACGCTGCGTGCGCGACCCGAAGCCCATGCAAGCAAACGTCGATCACCACTCGGCGCTCCGCGAGCGGGCCCGTCAAAGAATCCCGATCGTGATCCTCTCGACAGAGCAAGGCCTCGAGACGGTGCAAGCAGCGCTGGCCGCAGGAGCCAACGATTATCTCAAGCAGCCCTTCACGCCCGACCAGCTCGAAGAGAAGCTCAGTCTCCTCTTGAGCTAGTCGCCGGAGAGAATTCCCGTGAGCGACGCCAACTCGGTAGCGCAGGCCATCTTCGAAGGCTGCGGCACTAACCTCGGTCCGCTCATCGGTACGGAGCTCGAGCCGGGTCCGGTCTCGATCGAGACCCGCTCCGAGCCGCCCGAGGGCGAGCTCGCCGTACTCCCCATCGGCTGCGAGGTCGAAGACGAGCCACTACCCATGCTGAGCCTCGCCAGCCCCTTGAACCAGATCGCCGGCCTGGCCCGCCGCATGCTCAACGACGAGGAACCCGACAAGGAGCGCGATCTTTCGCAAGAGGATCTGGACGCCGTGGGCGAGGTCTTCAACCTGATGAGCGGGGCGCTGGATCAAGTCATCCGGGAGAGCGTGAACCCGACCCTCCGCATGCGACCGCTCCCCTGGTGGCGCACGACCGAGCCCGGCGACAACCAATTCGACGAGGGCGAGTTTCTGCTCGCCACGGGCTCCCTCGGCATACCCGATGGACCGACCGTCCAGCTCCTCTTCCGGTTCCCGCCTCAACTCCTGACAGAGAGCACCCAGGTCGCGAGCGCTCCGGCTGGGGGACGAGTGCTGCTCCTGGGCTTGGAGGACGAACTACAGCAGTCGCTTCGGCCGTTACTGGAATCGGCTCACATGCAGGTCGAGGTCGTGGACCCTGACGCCGACGACAGCGAGGAGTCCCACCGGCAGGGGGACACCATCATCCTCGCAGGTGACGGGGACGACGCCTTCGAGCGCTGCCGGCGTCTGCGCCTGGGCAACACGACCTGGACAAGCACTTTGATTCTCTGCATGACGGAGCCGACGCGCAGCCGAGTCGTGCGTGCGATCCAGTGCGGCGCCTCCCATGTCCTGCGCGTGCCCGCCGACGAGACGACGCTGCTGAGCGTGCTGAACCGAGTCAAACCGGAAAACTGATCGCCCCGCGGAGATAGACCCACCCGGGCCCCTGCGTTAGGGTCTCCAGGTCGTGGCGGATCAAGCGTGGATCTTTCGGACCTATTCGGGGCACACGAGCGCCGAGGCCTCGAACCGCCTCTATCGGACGAACCTCGCCAAGGGCCAGACCGGTCTCTCGATCGCGTTCGACCTGCCCACCCAGACCGGCTATGACGCCGACCACCCACTCGCGGCGGGCGAGGTGGGCAAGGTGGGCGTCCCGATCGGTTCGATCGAGGACATGCAGGCGCTGCTGGACGGGATTCCGCTAGAGCGCATGAACACCTCCATGACCATCAATGCCACGGCGGCATGGCTGCTCGCGTTGTACATCGGGGTGGCCGAGCGGAACGGGGTGGAGCGCAAGGCGCTCCAGGGAACCACACAGAACGATCTCACCAAGGAGTACCTCTCGCGCGGGACCTACATCTTCCCGCCCCAAGCCTCCTTGAGGCTAACCACCGACATCATCGAGTTCGCGGTCGACGAGGTGGCCAAGTGGAACCCCATCAACATCTGTTCGTATCACCTCCAGGAGGTCGGCGCCCGGCCAGTTCAGGAAGTGGCGTTCACGCTGGCCAACGCCATCTCGGTCCTGGACGCGATCGACGTTCCAGAGGAGAAGCTGCCGGCCGTCTTCGGGCGCATCTCCTTCTTCTGCAACTCGGGCGTGCGTTTCGTCGAGGAGATGTGCAAGATGCGGGCGTTCGCGCGCATGTGGGATCGCATCGGGCACGAGCGTTACCGCGTCGAGGAGCCGAAACTACGGCGCTTCCGCTACGGCGTCCAGGTGAACTCCCTCGGACTCACCGAGGTACAGCCCGAGAACAATATCCCGCGTATCGTCCTCTCGACGCTGGGCGTGTCGCTGTCCAAGGATGCACGCGCCCGTGCAATCCAGCTTCCCGCCTGGAACGAGGCGCTGGGATTGCCACGGCCCTGGGATCAACAGTGGGCGCTGCGAATCCAGCAGATCCTCGCCTACGAGACCGACCTCCTCGATTACCCGGACCTCTTCGAAGGCTCAGCGGTGATCGAAAGCAAGGTGGCGGAGATTGAAGCAGCCGCCTGGGAGGAGATCGATCGCATCCTGG
>DAOVBF010000231.1 GCA_030673955.1 Deltaproteobacteria bacterium | reverse complement strand
CGCCCGGACGCCTACCTCGTGCCGAAGGTGGAGAGCGCCGAGGATCTCCGCCAGATCGATGCGCTGCTCACGCGCCTGGAGACGGAGCGTGACCATCCTGGGGGTGAGGTGAAGCTGCTGGTGCTGGCGGCCGAGACGCCGCAGGGACTGTTCAGCATCCGTGAGCTCGCCACGAGTCCGCGCGTCGATGCGCTCACCTGGGGGTCGGAGGACCTAGCCACGGCCATCGGTGCGCGGCGCAATCGAGACGAGCAGGGCCGGTTTCTCGACGTGTTCCGCTACGCGCGTGTCATGACGCTGCTGGCCGCCGCGAACGCCAGGATCCAGCCAGTGGATACGGTGTACGTCGACATCCGCGACCACGAGGGCTTCCGCCGTGAGTGCCAGGAGGCGGCGTGGATGGGCTTCACCGGGAAGCTCACGATCCATCCCGATCAGATCCAGGTGGTGAACGAGGTGTTCAGTCCATCGCGAGAGGAGATTGCGGAAAGTCAAGAGCTGCTTGCGGCCTTCGAGGAGAGCCGCAAGACCGGCGCCGCCGTGTTCCGTTTCAGGGGGCGGATGGTGGACGTCCCACACCTCACGCGCGCGCGCACGATCCTCGAGAGAGCACGTCAGGCCGAGTTGATCTAGCGGCTGGCTTGTCGCTGGCGCAGGACTTCGTAGATCGTGACGCCCACCGCGGTCGAGAGGTTCAACGAGCGCAGCTCGGGATCGCACATGGGTAGGCGGACAAGGCGGTCGGCATGCTGCTCGCGCAGCGGCTTCGGAAGGCCAGTCCCCTCGGACCCGAAGACCAGGACGGTGGGCTTCGGAAAGGACACGCTCCAGAGGTCGCGCGGCGCCTCGGCGCTGAAGAAGTACGGCTCGCCCAGCTTGGGGAGCTCGGCTTCGAGGCTCTCCCAATCGGGCCAGACCCGCGGCGCGACGCGGGCCCAGTAATCAAGACCCGCCCGCCGCACGCGGCGATCTTCGAGTGAGAAGCCTAGGGGCCGCACGAGGTGCAGCTGCGCGCCAGCGGCCAGGCAGCTGCGGCCCGCGTTTCCCGTGTTCCAGTGGATTTGGGGTCGCACGAGAACCACGTGCAGGTCGTCCCGGGTTGCAAGCAAGAGCGGCCGTTTCTCACTCAAACTCCGAGCAGGATAGTCGGACGGCCTCGGCTCGTGCTAGCCGGACCTGGCTCGCGGGTCGGGCTCAAACGGCTGCGGCCGCACAGCCTCCTGCTCGTCGAGCCAGTAGTCAGCGATGTTTTCGGCGAACCGCGCAAGCTCGGCAAGCTCGCGCTGGCCCAGGTTCAGGAAGCGCAGACCGACCTCGTAGAAGTGCATCCCGGGGGCCCGCTCGTCCTCGCCCGTTACCCAGGCGACCTTGGCCTCGGCCCAGATCGTTTGTGACTGGGGTCCCAGGCGGAAGCGCATACTCAAGCGCTCGCCCGCTTTGGGGGGCCTCGAGACCTGGAGACACATGCCGTCGGACGAGAGGTTGATGGCATACGGGTCCGCGCATGACCACTGATGTCCGAAGATCTCCACGCGCAGGGGAACCCGCAGGTCGCGACGCCGGCTCCGCCGCTGCAACTCTCGATTCTGCACGCGGACTGCCCCCCCCCCTAGCTAGCGGGTTATCGGCGCGGGCGGCCGCGCCTGCCCGCCTCCGCTCGCTGCGCGCCCCTTCGGGGCTTGCACCTGGGTTATCGGCTGGAAGGGGCTGGTCCTAACCGGAAGGCGAGCGGACGAGGCTCGCTTGCCTCAATGCTTTCCGATCGAAAATCAGTCCGAGCCGGAGACTAGCCGTCCCGGGCATTCCGCCATTCGATCTCTGCGGCATCCTGAGCCAGGGCCGCGAGGATCTGGCGTGTCGTGGCCCGGACCACCACCTCCACCCCCTCGGCATCCATCTGCACCCGATTGGCGTAACGCTTGTAGCGATGTCGGATGCTGGCCTTCCCTGTGTAGGACTTGATGAGCTCGCGCTCATCCAAGAGCAGCGCCTCCAGCTCGAGCGTGTAGTCGTTTTGGAGCGAGACGAAGAATGCGAAGGGCAGCAGCGCGGCCGTGAGCGCTGACTTCCAGTAATTGGAGTTGGGCTCCAGGACGGAGTCCGAGCCCGCAAGCTGAATCTCCCAGCGCGGGCTCGCCCCGGACGGCACCGGAGACATCACCCCCTGGAAGATGCGAGCCTCGCGAAGCTCCTCTGCAAAGAGCGCGGTGACTCCGTCGGCGTTGAGTCGCGTCCGGTCGAAAGAGCCCACCACCACGGCTACCGTTAGCGGGATCGGAGCTGCTGGAGGCTCGAGCGATGGTGGATCCTCGGAGAGCCGCACGACCTCGTGCGCACACGCCACGAACGCCGCCAGAAGGGCCAAAAGCAAAGCGGACCAGCGCTTGCGTGGCATGAGGGGACAGTAGCGATGACGGAGGCGGCTTTCGAGATGACCCCCGCGCGGGTAAGCGAGCGGGTCCGGGTCCTGGCGCGCGGTGCCCGCATCGACCGGGTCGGGGTCGCGCGGGTCGAGCGCTATCCGGAGCTGGGGCGCCTGCGCGAGTGGGTTGCGCGCGGGTACGCCGGAGAGATGCATTACATCGAGCGCCGGCTCGAAGAGCGCGAGGATCTGACACGGTTGCTCCCGGGTGCGCGCTCGGTGATCGCCTGCGCCGTGGCCTATGACACGGGCGCGCCGGACTCGCGCACACCGCGCGCGAGCGACAGCGGCTGGATCTCGCGCTACGCCTGGGGTGACGACTACCACGCTGTGGTCGGCGCGCGCCTGGACAGCCTGGTGGAGATGCTGCGGCTCGAGTTTCGCGGAGCGCGCTTCCGGCGCTACGTCGATACGGGCCCCGTGCCGGAGCGTCTGCTCGCGGCGCGTGCGGGCGTGGGCTGGATCGGCAAGAACACCTGTCTGATCGACCCGGGGCTGGGCTCGTACCTCTTCCTGGGGGTCGTGCTCACGGACCTCGAACTCGCTCCGAACGAACCCATCCCGGACCACTGTGGCACGTGCCGAGCTTGCCTCGATGTCTGCCCGACCGACGCCTTTCCCGAGCCCGGTTGGCTCGACGCGAGGCGCTGTATCGCATACCTGACGATCGAGCTCCGCGGGTCCCTGCCGGAAGCGCTGCGGGAGGGCATGGGCAACCACGTCTTCGGCTGCGACCTGTGTCAGGAGGTCTGTCCGTGGAACCTTCAGCGGGGCCGGCCGCTGGCCCGCGAGCCGAGCTTCGAGCCGCGCGCCGAGTGGCATGCGCCCTCGCTCGCAGAACTCCTCAGCGTGGATATCGAGACGCTGCGTCGGCGCTTGCGCCGCTCGGCCATCAAGCGCGCAAAGCTCGAGGGCTTGCGCCGCAATGCGTTGGTGGCCG
>DAOVBF010000193.1 GCA_030673955.1 Deltaproteobacteria bacterium | reverse complement strand
CGCCGAGTTCTCGGGGCCCGTGAGAAACTGGCGTCTCGTGCCCCCAGCCTCTTCGAGGTCGCCCCCCTCGTCGAATTCCATCAGCACATCCGCGGCTTCGCCGGACGCGGAGTAGATCTCCGTCTCGATCGCGACGGTCGTAAAGCGCGCATCCTCCGAGATCAAGAGGTTTCGATACAGGGGATTCGAGAGGGCGCGCTGCTTGAGCGCGGCAAGGTCGACCGGGTCTTGGGGCCAGTCCTCCAGCAGGTCCTCCACGATCAGCTCATCGCCTTCGCCTCGTGTCGCGCGCGCGTTGATGAGGCTCGTGACCTCCTCGAGGTGGGGAACCTCCCTCTCGATGTCCTCGTGAAGTGCACGGAGCTTCGCGAGGAATGCAAGGTCGAAGACCTCGGGCGGGTGGATGGCGATCAGGAGGATCCCGTCGCGACCGAACTGTTCTCGGTACGCCTCGTAGGCCCTGCGGGTGGGATCGTCCTCGTGCAGGAAGCCCTCCGTGGACGTGTCCAGCGCGAGCTTCGGCAGCTGCGAGGCGAGGCCCAGCGCGATGAGGCCCATGACCGCGATCGTGGTCCAGGCGTTCCGGAACACGAAGTGGCCCCAGCTCTCGAACGAAGCCTCGATGCGGTCTCGGATGCCCAAAGCACTCCTCTCCGAGCTCACCTCGTGGAGGTGCGGAGGAGCAGGCCGTGGAGAATGAGGTCGGCCGTGCTCTGTGCGAAGTCATCGGCCAGCGCGGGTGTGATCTTTTCCAGACCGAAGAGCCGACACACGAGCCGCGCCGCCAGGAAGAAGTAAAGGCAGGCCCCGACCATGGAGGGAACGGTGAACTTGGGATCGACCTCGCGCAGCTCGCCCGAGGCGATGCCTTCGGTCAGCAGATTTCGAATCGCGGCGAGGTTGGGTGCTGCAAGCTCCCGCGCAAAGCGATCGATGACCTCGTCGTCGGCAAACAGCACCTGCTCGGCCAGGAGCCGGGGCAGGTAGGGATCGGTCGCCATCGCGTCAACGAACTCGCGCACGAAGCCGCGAATGCGTTCCGTGATGGGTCCGGACTGCTGCTTGACCCTCTCGAGCCGCTCGCGGGTCTCAAGCGCGACCTGCTCGATGATCGCGGCGAACAGATCCGACTTACCCCCGAAGTAGTAGTTCACCAGGGCGGGCCCGACGCCCGCGCGCTTGGCGACCTCGCGCACCGTGACCCGCGGAAAGCCCCTCTCGACCATCAGCTCACGGGCCGCCCGGAGCAGGGTCTCGCGGCCCTGCACGCCCTCGGCCTCGGGAGGCCGGCCGGGCCGCCGAGCTTCTCGGGGCGGCTCTGGACTGGGCTCAGTCATATATTATATGTACGTATAATTATTATTCATGTCAAGCCGCCAGGGCTCCAGGCGGGGCCTCTCTCTATGTCAAGCTCCCGGGTCTCCGGGCGAGGCCTCTCGTAGCATCTGCTCCAACGCAAACACGTGCGCGTCCTCGGCCCCCATCTCTCGCTGGCTCCAGCCGGTAGGCCATGCCCCAGCACACGGCCTCGGGCGCGGGGATCAGCGTAACGACCCGACCCGGCTGGCCGGGGACCCCGCGATGGTCCGTGGAACCCTGCCAGAAGCGCCGCGTCCCTGGCTGAGGACCCCAAGCCTAGCCTGCCCCGCGCGAGAGCGAGCGGATCGGCGCGACCCGACCCGGTTGGCCGTTGGCTAGGATGCGTGCATGCGTCTGCCTTTCGGTACAGGCGGTGGTTTCCCCAGCGCGCAGCGTCGTCGCAGGATTCTGCAGCTCGCCCTTCCCATCCTGGGCGGGATGATCTCGCAGAACGTCCTCAATCTCGTGGATACCGGCATGGTGGGCGTGCTCGGAAACGAAGCGCTCGCCGCCGTCGGTCTGGGGAGCTTCGCCAGCTTCATGGCCGTGGCCTTTCTCATGGGAATTTCCGCCGGCGTGCAGGCGATCGCAGCGCGCCGCCTGGGCGCGGGTCGGGATGACGAAACGGCGGTGCCGCTCAACGGCGGACTCTGCCTCGTGCTGCTTCTCGCGGTCCCCGGCGCAGCGCTTCTGATTCTGCTCGTCCCCGTTTTGTATCCGTTCCTCGACAACGATCCTGAGGTCGTTGCGCTGGGGGTGCCGTATCTACAGGCCCGCCTGATTGCGATGGCCGGCGTCGGGATGAACTTCGCTTTCCGCGGCTACTGGAACGCCGTGAACCTTTCGCGGCTCTACATGCGCACCCTCTTGCTGATGCACGCAGCCAATATCTTCCTGAACTGGGTGCTCATCTTCGGCCAGCTCGGCTTTCCGAAGCTCGGCGTGTTGGGAGCCGGGATCGGTACGGCCCTCGCCACTTACCTGGGGACACTCCACTACTTCGTGCTGGCGCTGCGTCATGCTCGAGCGGGCGGCTTCCTGCGTGGATTGCCCGACCGCTTCACGATGACGACACTGCTGCGCCTGTCGGTACCCGCGGGCCTGCAGCAGTTCCTCTTCGCGACCGGTATTACCACGTTGTTCTGGATCCTGGGCCAGCTCGGCACCCGCGAGCTCGCAGCCGCGAACGTGCTCACCAACCTCACCTTGGTGGGCATTCTCCCCATGATCGGGTTCGGACTGGCCGCTTCGTCTCTCGTGGGTCAGGCCCTCGGCCGCAGCGATCCCGCGGACGCGAAGCGATGGGGCTGGGAGGTCAGCTACCTGACGATGGCCGTGGTCGGGCTTCTGGAGCTGCCCGTGGCGATCTTTCCCGAGCTCTTCCTGCGAGTTTTTTTGCACGACCCGGCGACGCTCGCGCTCGCGAGTCCGCCGCTGCGCCTCGTCGCCCTCACGCGCTGGGTGGATGGACTGGGCATGGTGCTGCTCAACGCCCATCTCGGCGCGGGCCACAATCGGCGAGTGATGGCCGTCTCCGTCGGTATGCAATGGGGTTTGTTCCTGCCGCTGGCGTATCTGCTGGGGCCGGTGCTGGGCTTTGGTCTGCTGGCGATTTGGTCGGCGAACATCATCTACCGCGGACTTCAGGCGCTGATCTTCGCCTGGAGCTGGCGGCAGGGAAGCTGGGCCGGGGTCCGCGTCTGAGCGCCGCAGGTCGCTGTAGGCTTTTGTGGCTTTACCGATGTGCTACATCGTTGGGCCGGGCGGGGTCGGTTTCCCAATTGTTCGCAGAGGGTCGGAGATGACGGCAACGGACCGTTTGTTCGTGATGGCGTGGCTGGTGGCTCTCGGTGCGCAGCTGGGTTGTGTGGCGGTGCTCATCGGCAGTGGTGCGATCGCCGGGGCGGGCATGGTGGCCTACGCCAAAGGGGAGCTCAGCGCGATCGAGGAAGTGAGCTTTCCCCGGGCCTGGGCAGCTGCGCAGGCGGCCATGGACGACCTCGACCTCACCATCGTCAGCCGGCAGATGGGCGAGGTCAGCGCGAAGCTGGTGGCTCGTGGAGGGGATAACCGGCGAGTGACGGTGAGCGTGGAAAGGCAGGTGGGGGATCTCACCGAGATCCGTGTGCGTGTCGGAATCTTCGGGGAGGAGTCCCTGTCCAGGTTGGTGCTCGAAAAGATCCGACAGCGGTTGAGGCTCCGGCCGGAAGCGCTTCGGATCCTCCGCAGCGGGCTCTTCCGGACGTAGCGGCCCACAGCGTCGCGTTCGAGATCGCGGGCTCGTTCCCGAGCTGAGAGAGGCACGCGCGTGAGCAGGGACGAAGAACAGGATCTCTCGCCCGAGCCGATCGAGGTCCCGATCGAGGACGCGCTCGATCTGCACACCTTTGCGCCGCGGGATATCCCCGCCGTCGTGGAGGCCTACCTCGAGGCCGCAGCCCGCGCGGGCTTTCGCGAGGTACGCCTGATCCACGGCAAGGGCAAGGGGGT
>DAOVBF010000172.1 GCA_030673955.1 Deltaproteobacteria bacterium | reverse complement strand
GATCGAGCCCGGCCTCGACGGGGTTCCTCCCACGGTCGAGCTCGTGACCATAAAGCGGGTAGCCCATCTCCGTTCGCAGCGTGTCCCGCGCCCCGAGGCCGGCGGGCCGGAGCGCTTCGCCCCCCGCCTCGCGTAGGGCGTCCCAGAGGGCCACGGCATGCTCGGACGGGGCGTAGATCTCGCAGCCGTCCTCGCCCGTGTAGCCGGTGCGCGACAGCCAGACGGGGATGCCCGCGACCCGGGTCCGCATGAAGCGCCAGCGCCCCGGCGGGCCGGTGTCCGAGGGGAGCAGGCCGCCGAGCAGCCCGAGCGCCCCGGGTCCCTGGAGCGCAAGCAGGGCCGTCTCCTCGCTCTCATCAATGATGTCGAAGTTCAGGCCGCTCCTCTGGCGGACCTCCCGCATCCAGGCCAGGTCCGCTGCGATGTTCGCCGCGTTCACGCAGAAGAAGGCCTCGTCCTCGCCGCTGCGGTAGAGCGTCACGTCGTCGACTACCCCGCCGTCGTCCAGGCAGAGCAGGCCGTAGCGCACTCTGCCTGGATCGGAGCCAGCCACGTCATTGGTGAAGAGCCGCTGCGCGGCCTCGAGCGCGTCGCGTCCGCGCAGGCGGATCTCCCCCATGTGGGAGACGTCGAAGAGCCCCGCGGAGCCGCGCACCGCCCGATGCTCCGCGACGATCGAGGTATAGACCACCGGCATTTCGAAGCCGGCAAAGGGCACCATGCGCGCGCCCTCCGCGAGGTGGCGCTCGTGGAGCGGCGTTCTGCGCGGGTCTTCGCTCACGAGCGGTCGGGACGAGTCTGGATCTCGAAGGCCTGCAGGGTGTTGCGAAGCAGCATGGTGATCGTGAGCGGGCCCACGCCGCCGGGTACGGGTGTGATGAGCTGGGCGCGCTCCACCGCCCCCTCGAAATCGACGTCCCCGATGAGTTTCCCCTCCACGCGGTTAATCCCGACGTCAATGACGGCGGCTCCCGGCTTGATCCAATCGGCCCGCACCAGCCGGGGTCGTCCGACCGCCGCGATCAGGATGTCCGCCTCGCGGACGACCGAGGGCAAGTCTCGCGTGCGCGAGTGGCAGAGGGTCACGGTGGCGTGGCGATGTAGGAGCAAGAGCGCCACGGGCTTGCCCACGATCTCGCTACGACCCAGCACCACGGCGGCGGCCCCTTGGATCTGAACAGCGTGGCGGTCGAGGATCTCGATGCAGCCGAGCGGCGTACACGGGTAGTGCGCTGGTTGGTTGGCGAGGAGCCTTCCAGCGTTCTCCGGGTTGAGTCCGTCCACGTCCTTGTCGACACGGATCGTCGAGGCCACGACGGCGGGATCGATCGCGTCCGGGAGCGGAAGCTGGACGAGGATTCCGTGCACAGAGGGATCGTCGTTGAGGCGCTGAACCTGGGCCAGGAGCTCCTGCTCCGGGATCTCGGCGGGAAGGTCCAGCTGGATCGAGTCGAGGCCCGTCTGCTCACAGGCGCGGCGCTTGTTGCGCAGGTAGATCTTCGAGGCCGGGTCCTCGCCGACCCGGATGGCGGCGAGCCGCGGGCGACCTCGACCCAGCTTCTCGATTTGCTCGCGGATCTCGGTACGGATTTCCTCGGACAGCTTCTTCCCGTCGACGACCTGCGCCACGCGCTCAGGTCTTACCGGAGGAAGAGCCGGATGACGAGGACTTGGAGCTGCTGTTTGAGTCAGTGCTTGAAGAGTCGCTGGAGCTCTCTGAGCCTGCGCCCGGCGCGGAGTCCGTCGAGGACTCGGCCCCGGAGCGTTTCGAGCCGTTACCGGAGCCCGAGCCATAGCCGTCCGCGTACCAGCCGCCCCCCTTGAGGATGAAGGCGGCGGGCGAGATCAGGCGACGAACCTTGGCGCGGCACAGCTGGCAGCACTCGAGGGGATCCTCCGTAATCCGCTGCACCACCTCGAATTGGTGGCCGTTGCTGCACTCGTACTCGTAGGTTGGCATCTACTGGATTCCCTTGGGAAATCCCCGCAGGGCGGGCCGCAATCTAAGGCAGCCCCCTGCCGGAGTCAAACCACCCGCTCGGAGCGGGCCAGGACGGCCAGCTCGGCGGCCAGCGCTTCCGGATCGCCCTTGACCTCAACCCATTTGCGTCGGCTCTTCTCTCCGGAGATCAGCCCGACCGCTCGGGGTCGCAGTCCCAGAGCGCGGGCGAGCGCCTGGCAGACGGCGGCGTTGGCGGCTCCCCCACTGGGCGCGGCCCGCACCCGAATCTGGAGCGCGCCGTCGTGCGTGCCTCCGACACTGTCCTTCCCAGCGCGGGGACGGACATGCCGGCAGAGCTCCACCCCGTGTTCTCTCATGCGGAGCTCGAGGGCAGGTCGCTCAGCGCCCGTTTGGCTTCGCCTCCGCGCTGCCCTCGCCGTTGCTGTCGAGCAGCTGAGAACGGGATGCTGGATACGCATCGATCAGGCTCAGATAGCCCTGCAGGATATTGCGCAAGTCCGTCTCCAGCCGGCTTCGGATATGGTTCATCTGGCTGATCTCTTCCGCGATGCTCGCCCGGTACGCCTCCGCCTGCTGAAGGGTTTTCTGGGCCCGCACCTCGGCCTCGGCCACGATGAGCTCGGCTTCCTTGCTGGCGGTGCGCCTGAGCTCGTCGACGAGGCCCTGGGTGGTGGTCAGCGTCCGCTGGATGCTCTGCTCCTTGCCGCGGTGATTCTCGACCTCGCGGGCCAGCCGCTCGCTCTCGCGGCGAAGCTGGGCATTCTCGCGCACAACGTCCTCGAAGTCCGAGATGACCATGTCCAGGAAGGTCCGGACCTCATCCCGGTCGAACCCCCGCAAGCGGTGGTTGAAGCGGTGACGGCGGATTTCGATCGGGGTCAGACGCATAACTTCTTGGCGCAGGATCGGCCGGAAGAGCTTCTCTCTTGAGGCGATTCTACGAATCGGCGCCGAGCTCGCGGGAGCGGGCGGTGGCGGCTCGCACGGCGCGCAGCACCGTCGCCCGCAGGCCACCCTGCTCGAGGGCCGAGAGCCCTGCGATCGTGGTGCCGCCGGGCGAGGCCACGCGTTCGCGCAGCAGGGCCGGGTGCTCGCCGGACTCGCGCACCAGCCGCGCGGCGCCCAGGACGGTCTCCACCGCCAGCTCACGCGCAACGCTGGCGCTCAGTCCCTCTTGCACACCGGCTTCCGTGAGCGCCTCGATGAAGAGGTAGACATAGGCCGGCCCTGACCCGGAGAGGCCCGTTACGGCATCCATGAGCGACTCCCGGACGCGCACCACCCGCCCCACCGCGGCAAGCACCGCCTGTGCGCGCTCCAGGTCCTCTGCCACCAGGCCCGAGTCCGTTGCCAGCGCCGAGACGCCGGAGCCGATCAGCGCCGGGGTGTTGGGCATGACGCGCACGATGCGGGCGCTGCTGCCGAGCAGCCGCCGTAGCGTGGCAATCCGGCAGCCCGCGATGATCGAGACATAGAGCGGACCCCCGTCGTGGGGGAGGTCGGCCGCGGCCGCCTCGATGTGCGCGGGCTTGACAGCCAGCACGACGAGCTCGGACACCTGTGCCACCTGCGCGTTGCTCTCCGTGGTGCGAATGCCGAGCTCGTTCGCGATGTGCTTGCGCCGTGCCGGATCCGGGTCCGAGGCGATGAGCTGGTCCGGCAGCATCCCCGCCCGGAGCAGTCCCCGCAGAATGGCCTCCGCCATGTTGCCGGCCCCGACCGTGCCCACGCTCTCGGGCAGACCGCTCATCTCGTCCTCCTCTCCCCGAAGATCGCGGTCCCGATGCGGACCCAGGTGGCTCCCTCCTGGATCGCGATCTCGTAATCGGCGGACATTCCCATCGACAGCTCCGCGAGGCGACGCTCACCGGAACGTCCGCGATTGAGCTCCTCGAGCAGCCTCCGGAGTTGCGCGAAGGAAGGTCGCACCTCTTCGGGGTCCTCGCACGCACGCGGGATGGTCATCAAGCCGAGCGGCCGGAGGTGGGGGAGAGCGTCCATCCGAGCGAGCAGGTCCGCGGCCCCGGCCGGGGGCACTCCGCCCTTTTGCGGCTCCTCGTCGAGGTTCACGCTGATCAGAATCCGCTGCTTCCGGCCGGCCGTCTCCGCCGCCCGCTCGAGGTCCGCCGCCAGCTCGG
>DAOVBF010000188.1 GCA_030673955.1 Deltaproteobacteria bacterium | reverse complement strand
GATGGCTCGCTTTCCAGGCTCTCACGGGCATCTTCGGTTTCGTCGATGCGCGCTTGGACCGCGCGGCGCTCCGCTTCAGAAGCGCGGACTACCGATGAGCGAGGTCGTGCAGAGCACGTCGCAGATCCCCCTCTTCGCGCTCTACCCGTCGCTCGAGCCCACCCTGCCGCGTGTGCCGCTGTGTCGGCTCCCGACCGGTGTGGAGCGCGCCGAGAAGATCGAGCGGGAGGCAGGGACCGGCCCGCTGTACGTCAAGCGAGACGATCAAAGCGCGCCCGAATACGGTGGCAACAAGGCGCGCAAGCTCGAGTGGGTGCTGGGGTGCGCGCGGCAGCGAGGCGCCACGCGCGTGCTGACCTTCGGCGGTCTCGGCACGAATCACGGCTTCGCCACCGCCTTCTACGCGGCGCGGCTAGGCATGGCCTGCGAGCTGGTACTGGTGGATCAGCCCCTGACCGACGCCGTTCGCCGCCGCCTTCTGCTTCACCAAGCAGCCGGCGCACGCCTCTTTTACGGGCGGAACATCCCCCAGACGGCCTTGATCGCGCTCGCGCGACTAGCACGGCATCCCCGCACACGCATCATCCCCGCCGGAGGATCGAGCGCATGGGGCACGCTCGGGTTCGTGAACGCGGGTCTCGAGCTGGCGCAGCAGATCGAAGCGGGACATGTGCCTGAGCCCGCGCGGCTCTACGTCGCCTGCGGGACGGGCGGTACCGCTGTGGGACTCGCGCTGGGGCTCGCGTTGGCGCGACTTCGCACGCAGGTTGTTGCGGTGCTCGTCACGGACATCTTGGCCCCGAGCCGCCCTCGGCTGCTGCGATTGGCGAGGCGGACGTTGGCACTGCTGCGACGCGCGGGTGCCGAGATCGAGGACTCGGCCGTCGAGCTTCGAATCGATCTCGACGACGGATTCGTGGGCTCCGGCTACGGCCACCCGACGCCGGCCGGCGCGTCGGCCATGGGTTGGGCCGAGCAGCTCGGGGATCTTCGCCTGGACGGGACGTACACGGGGAAGGCGCTCGCAGCTCTGCTGGCGCGCGAACGCGGACGGGACGAGCCCATACTCTTCTGGAACTCGTATGCGGCGCGCGATCCCGAGCTCGTTCTTCCCGACTGGCGCAGCCTGCCACGGTCCTTTCATCGGTTCTTCCGGGAGGCCGTGTGAAACGTCGCACCTTTCTGGGGCTGGGCACACTCGGGCCCGCCATGTGGGTGCTCGCGCAACTCCCCGCCCGTGCGGCCTGGCTCGGGGGCACGGGTTCGACCGCGTTGGACGCGACGGTGCCCGGCGAACCGTGTGTGCTCGACGACGACGACGCGGATCTCCTGATGGCGATCGTCGAGCGCATGGTCGACACCGGTGAGGCCGGCGCCCCGCCGCCGCGCGAGATCGGCACGCTTGCGGCCATCGAGGGTGCGCTCGCACCGCTCGGTGAGGCGCTCCTCCAAGAGCTTCGCCTCGCGCTGCGACTCGTCGAGTACTGGCCCGTGTTCCTGGAGTGGCGCTTCGGGCGTTTCCGCTCGCTTTCGCCTGAAGCGCAGGCTCGGAGCCTCGAGGGCTGGCGTACCAGCCGAATCGAGACGCGGCGCCGCGTCTTCTACGCGCTGCGCAATCTCGCTCTGCTCGGCTACTGGAGCCAGGACGAGACCTGGCCACTGATCGGGTACGGCGGCCCCTGGATTCGGAGGCCAACGTGATCACCCAGGGCCGGACCCGACCCGGCGTCTACCGCGAGTCGGCCGAGGTGTGCGTGATCGGCTCCGGGGCGGGCGGTGCCGTCGTGGCCGCGGAGCTCGCGGCGGCCGGGCGCGAGGTCGTGCTGCTCGAGCAGGGCGGCTACCACACCCCCAACGACTTCGATCAGCGCGAGGAGCACATGCTGCCGATGCTCTTCGAGAACGCGGGAATGTCCACGACGGAGGATGGCGCCGTCGGGATCCTGCACGGACGCTGCGTCGGCGGGTCCACCGTTCACAATCTCGCTTACTGCTTCCGCGCGCCCGCTCCGATCCTCGCGCTCTGGGAGGAGAAGCACGAAGTCCGCGACCTCGCGAGCCTCCAGGATTCTTTCGAGCGCGTCGAACGCGCGCTCGGCGTCCAGCGGATCATCCCCGAGGAGGTGAACCTGCTCAATCGCAAGCTGCAACTCGGCGCGGAGCGGCTCGGCTACCACGGGCTCGTGGCCAAGCACAACCGCATCGGTTGCGTGCGCTCGGGTTTCTGCATCCTCGGCTGCGCCTACGGCTCCAAGCAGAGCATGCTCGTCACCTACATCCCCAGGGCGGACCGCGCAGGCGCACGCATCTGGGCCGACTGCCGCGCGGACCGCATCGAGGCATCCGCGCCCGGGCGGCGCCGCGTCGTGGCGACCCTGCTCGACGCGCGCGGCCGAGCGCACGGGGAAATGGAGGTTGAAGCAAGCGTCGTGGTCTGTTGCGCAGGCGCGATCGCAACGCCCCTGCTGCTCGAGGCGAGCGGCCTCGGAAATAGCAGCGGGCAGCGTGGGCGCAACCTCCACCTGCATCCAACAGTGATCGCGGGAGGAATCTTCGAAGAACCCCTCCACTCTTACTACGGCATCCCCCAGTCTTACTACATCGATGAGTTCATCGACCTCGAGCACGATCCCCGCTCGGGGCATATCCTGATGCCAATCGCTGGCTTCCCCGTGCTCACCGCCTCGACGCTGCCCGGCTTCGGGCGCGAGCTGTTCGGGTACCTGCGCGACCTCCCTCGTCTGGGAGGCCTGCTGGCGCTCCTGCACGACCAGTCGTCGGGATCGGTCGAGCGCGGCTCGGGGGATCGTCCGCGCATCCGCTACCGCCTCACGGATGAGGATCGCCACGAGCTCATGCGCGGCCTGCAGCATACCGTCGAGGTGCTGTGGGCGAGCGGCGCGGAACAGGTGATCGTTGCCTACGCCAAGGATCCGCTCGTGCTGCGTCCCGAAGACGGGACCGCGGAGATCAAGCAGCGCGGCGTGCGGGAGGGCGCGATCCCTCTCACCTCCACGCACCCGCAGAGCACGTGCCGTATGGGTGGCGACGGGAAGACTTCGGTCGTCAACTCCTGGGGCGAGCTTCACGACACGCAGGGCATCTTCGTCGCCGATATGAGCGTGTTCCCGACCTCCCTGGGCGCTCCGCCGCAGATCACGACGGCGGCCCTCGCAGACCGGACCGCGCAGCACATTCTCCAGCGCTGGCCCGAGCTTCGAACGTAGCTTGGGCGCGGCATCCGCCAGGATGGGGCCGGCGCACCGGCTCCGATCCCCACCCTCGAGCGTCCAGTCGCCTTCGAGCAGCATCCCCACGGCGTCCGCGAGCCAGCCTGGGTGTGTGGAAAAACCACCAGCCCGCACTCGAACGCCGCCCTCCGGGGTCCGATCCAGGAGGCCTCCAGCGGCTCCCCGCGTCGACATGAGACCGTGTATCCTGGAGAGGATCGCAACGGAGGCATCCATGCGAGGGAGCCCCGGAGGCGGGGACTAACCCGAAGGACTGAGCGGTGACCGACTCCCGAAAGACCCAGGCCGAGCTCATCGACGAGTGCGAGGCGCTGCGTGATCGGATCACCGAAATTGAGACCCGGCAGCATGTACTCGCCGAGGATGTGCTCGATAGCTCGGCCGCCGGCATCTTCGTGCTCGATGAAGAATTCCGCGTTGTCTGGATCAACAAGCCGCTGGAACGCTTCTTCGGTCTCGAGAGAGACGAGACTCTCGGAAAGGATAAGCGCCAGCTCATCCGCGAGCGCATCCGCTTCCTATTCGAGAACCCCGAACGTTTCTCGAGGAAAGTGCTCGCCACTTACGATGACAACACGTATATCGAGAGCTTCGAGTGTCACATACTTCCCAACGGTGACCGGAAGGAGCGATGGCTGGAGCACCGCAG
>DAOVBF010000147.1 GCA_030673955.1 Deltaproteobacteria bacterium | reverse complement strand
GGGCCACGAGATAGAGGTCGACGCCGGGGCTGCGCTGCAGCGCGGCGTGCCCCTGGGCCGCCTGTAGCACGAAGCCGAGATCCGAGAGCACCAGGGGCTGGGCGCGAAAGCGCCCGGCGGAGCGGCGACCCCGGATCGTCTGCTCCACCGTGGCCGCCGCAGAGGCGCGGAGCCCCTCCAAGGCCAGTCCGGAGCCGGGCGCGACCGCCCGCGCGTCCTCGACATCGGGCAGGCCGCAACAACGTTTCAGGGCGCGCCGTGCGGAGCCCGCCTCGCCCTCGCCCTGGCCGAGATCCATCGTCACGCCCACGAGGTCATACCCCCCCCGAGCCAGCACGGCGGCGGCCACGGACGAATCCACGCCGCCGCTCATCGCAACGAGCCAGCGTTCGCTCATCCGCGTCCCGCGCCGCTCGTGTACGCACGCCGCTCGGCGCGAACACGCTCCACGATGGCGGGCAGGACATCGAGCACCCGCTCGATATGCTCGGAGTGCGTGTCGAAACCCAGGCTGAAGCGGATGGAACCCGCCGCCCACTCCGGTGGGATCCCCATCGCCAGCAGCACGTGGGAGGGCTGCGTGGATCCCGACGCGCAGGCCGCCCCGGATGCGACCGCGATGTTCTCCAGATCCAGCGCGATCACCAGCGCCTCCCCTTCTGCGCCGTCGAACGAGACGCTCAGGGTGTGGGTTACACGGTGCTCGAGAGAGCCGTTCACGTGCGCGCCCGCGATCTTGGCCGCAATGCCCTCCCAGAGCCGATCCCGCAGGGCCCCGTTTCTTGCCCCGCGCTCGAGAAGATCGCGAGCCGCTGCGGCACACGCGGCGCCAAAACCCACGATCCCGGCCACGTTCTCGGTGCCCGCGCGGCGTCGGCGTTCCTGGGGGCCCCCGCGTAACAAGGGCGCGACGCGAATCCCCTCCCTCACATAGAGCACGCCGCTGCCCTTGGGTCCGCCCAGCTTGTGAGCCGAGAACGAGGCGAAGTCGACGGGCACCGACTCCAGCTCGAGGGGCAGTTTGCCCAGCGCCTGCACGGCATCGCTGTGAAAGGGGACTCCCCGCTCACGCGCGCACGCCGCCAGCTCGGGGATGGGCTGGATCACGCCGGTCTCATTGTTCACCCACATGACCGACGCCAGAAGCGTGCATTCGCTCAGACTCGCGGCGAAGCGCTCGGGGTCCAGCCGGCCATCACCATCGACCGGTAACACGGTCACACGCAAGCCACCCTCGCGCAGCGCATCGCACGTCTCGAGCACCGATGGATGCTCGCTGGCGCAGGTGACGATCTCGTCGCTGTGCCGGGACCTACGCAGGGCCAGGCCTGTCAGAACTGTATTGTTGGACTCCGTGGCGCAGCTGGTAAAGAGCACCGTCTCGGGCGCGACACCGATCAGAGCCGCAACCTGGGCGCGGGCCTGGGCGACCGCAGCGCGCGCATCGGCCCCGGCCCAGTGAAGGCTCGAGGGGTTGCCGAAGCCCTGCTGGAGGATCGGCAGCATCGCCTCCAACGCCTCGGGGCGCAGGGGCGTCGTCGCATTGTGGTCCAGATAGATGCGGGACATCAAAAAAGTAGGTTAGCGGGTCCGCGGACCGCTGCCGCCCCGGCGCAGGGCCGAGAGCACCTGCTCGAGCGAGAGTGCCGACAGCGCAGCCGCGGGCAGATAGCCGTGCTCGCCTTCGGGCTCGATCAGAATCCCGGCCCGTTGCAGGGGCTCCACGGCCTCGCGCACGGCATGCACACTGATGCCGAGGCGTGCGGCAATCTCATCGGCACGCGGCGTGCGGTTTCCGGCTCGAAACGCATCGGCCACATCGCGCAAGACCAGCAGGGCCAGCAGCTCTGGTCTCGGTGCAGCTTTGGGGGCAGCCAGGAAGCCCGTATCCTCGCGCACCGCCAGGCTGCGGCGCGCCGCCGCTGCCTCCGCTCCGATCAGCACCACCGTCCAGGAGAGAAAGACCCAGACGAGCAGGATGGGAAGTTGCGCGAGCGCCCCGTAGATCGCGTGGTAGCGTGCGAAGCCGAGCTGCAGCTCGATGTAGCCGAGCTGCACGAGCTGGAACAAGGTTCCGCCGATGAGACCGCCGAGGAAGGCCGGCCTGAGCGGAACGCGTGTGTTCGGCATCCAACTAAAGAGAAACGTCATGCCCAGCCAAACGCTCACCCAGGGCAGCAGGGTCAGGCCCAGCCGCGTGGCCCCGCTCGCCACCTGGTCCCCGAGAAAGTGTTGGATGAGCGTGGGACTCCCGAGCACGGTCTGCAGCACGATCGATAGCACCACGAGCACCGTGCCCACGACGATCATGGACAGATACTCACCGGTGCGGCGTACGTAGCTGCGGGGGCGGTGGATGCCGAAGACGTGGTTCAAGGCCTCCTCGATCGCGCTCAGCATGAACCACGAGAAGACCAGGAGCGCCAGCAGGCCGATTCCACCCACGGCCTGCGCGTTCGCGCGGCTGATATACGCGAGGAGCTGGTCCACGGCCTCGGGCTCCAACACCGGGAAGCGATCGAGCAGAAAAGGTCGGAGATGACTCTCGAATCCCGCCCCCTTGAGCAGGGCCAGCACAACCGCCAGCAGCGGCACCAACGCCAGCAAGGTGGCGTAGGTCAGCGCCGCGGCGCGAAGCAGGCAGTGATCGCGGCTGAAGCCGCGGACCGTGCGCGCAATCCAGAGCGCCAGCGGGTGCTGAGCGAACCCGGCAGCGAAGGCGTTCAACTTGGCGCGGAGCCGCATCCCCATACCAGAGCTCCGGCCCGCTCGGGCGGGCCGCTCCTTCTCCTCCGCCTCGACGGTTTTCCCCATGAGGAGCTTGAGCGCGCTAACGCCGCGAGAGATACGGCGCGGCGCAGGCCGGGTCGGGCGCGTGGACGAAGAGGCCGGAGCGGAGTCTCTCGACGCTCGCGCCAGCGAGGCCACGCACGCGCACCAAGTCGTCTACGCGCTCGAACGGTCCGCCCCGCGCGCGCTCCTCGAGGATGGCTTGCGCGCGAACCGCGCCGATGCCGGGCAGGGCCTCGAGATCGACGGCCGCGGCCCGATTCAAGGGGATCGGAAGTTCGAACAGCCGGCGCAGTGGGCCGGGCAGCTCGCTGCACGGACATGCGGCTCCCTCCCCGGCCCAGCCCAGCGCACAACCCTCACCGCTGCCGATGACTTCGATCTCGGGCGGGTCGGCGGGGGGCAGAAGCGGGGCGGCCGCGCACAGCGCAAGCGCCGCCCAGAGCAGCGCGCGCGCCGGTGCGGTCGAGGGAACGAGCGGAATCCTCAGCTCAGATCTCCTCGGGGGTGGCAGCTCCAGCGCCGAGCTCGAAGGCGTCGTGCAGCGCACGGCACGCAAGCTCGGTGTACTTCTCGTCGATCACCACCGAGATCTTGATCTCAGAGGTGTTGATCATCTGGATGTTGATGCCTTCTGCCGAGAGCGTAGTGAACATCTTGCTCGCGACGCCGGCATGGTCCCTCATGCCAAGGCCCACGACCGATATCTTCACAACGGACTCATCCGACGCGACGCCGGCCGCGCCCAGCTCTTTCCCCAGCCGCTCCACCAGCGCGAGCGCGCGGGAGAGATCCCCGCGCGGTACGGTGAACGTGACATCCGTATGTCCCTGGCTGGACACGTTCTGCACGATCACGTCCACGACGATCCCGGCGTCCGACAGCGGTGAAAAGATGCGCGCCGCCACACCGGGCCTGTCCGGCACTCCGAAAATCGTGACCTTGGCCTCCTTGCGGTTGTAGGTCACTCCGGACACGACCAACCTTTCCATTACCTCTTCTTCGTTTACCACCCAGGTTCCCTCCTGCTCGCTGAAGGTGCTCCGCACGTGGAGCGGAAGTTCATACTGCTTTGCAAACTTAACCGCCCGGATCTGAAGTACCTTGGCACCCAGACTCGCCATCTCGAGCATCTCATCGTAGGAGACGCGATCGAGCTTGCGCGCGCTGGGCACCACGTTGGGGTCGCTCGTGAACACACCCTCGACGTCCGTGTAGATCTCGCAGACATCCGCCTCGAGAGCCGCAGCCACGGCCACCCCGCTCGTGTCGGAGCCGCCGCGCCCCAGCGTCGTGATATTCCCCTCCTCATCCACGCCTTGAAATCCGGCCACAACCGCGACCGCGCCGCGGGCCAGCGCCTCACGGATGGGCCCGCTATCGATCGTCTGAATGCGCGCCCGCGTGTGCGCGGCGTCGGTCCGCACGCGCACCTGACCACCCGTGAAGGAGCGCGCGGGAACACCGAGCCCCTGTATGGCCATCGCCATCAGGGCGATCGACTTCGCCTCTCCCGTCGAGACGAGCGCGTCGTACTCCCGCGGATCCGGGTCCGGAGAGATGCCATGCGCCAGCTCGACCAGTCGATCGGTCTCCCCGGCCATGGCCGAGACCACGACCACC
>DAOVBF010000159.1 GCA_030673955.1 Deltaproteobacteria bacterium | reverse complement strand
CTTCTTCATGCCACCCGATATCTCTGCGGGCAGGTAATCCTCGAAGCCTTCCAGCCCCACCAGACGCAGCTTGCTACGTGCGATCGCGTCGATCGCCTCGTCGTCCAGATCTGTCCACTTTTCGAGGGGCAGGCGGATGTTCTCGAGCACGCTCATCGACCCGAAGAGCGCCCCGGATTGGAACAGGACGCCGAACGGAGGGGGTCCCCCATTGAGGCCGGGCTTGCCCACCCCCTCGATACGGATCGTTCCGCTGATCGGCTCGAGCAGACCGATCACGTGCTTGAGTAGGGTCGTTTTCCCGCAGCCGGAGGCACCCAGGATCACGAAGATCTCCCCCTGGCTCACGCTGAAACTCAGGTTCTCGAGGAGCACCTCCTCGCCAAAACCGATGGTCAGGTTCTCGACTTCGATCATCTCTTACACATCGAACACGTGGTAGAGCATCGTGAATGCGGCGTCGAGCAGGATGAGGACGAACAGGCTCACCACGACCGCCGAGGTGGTCGAGCGACCCACACCCTCGGCACCCCCCCGCGTCGCCAACCCACGCTGGCACCCGATCAAAGCAATAGCGGCGGCGAAGAAGCCACTCTTGACCAGACCCGTGGAGATATGATGCCCGGCCCCGAGATCAAGGGCCAGGCGGGCTTCGATCATATAGCCCGGTATGGTCAGATCCAGCGTCGTGATCGCCACAACCAGGCCTCCGAGCACGCCGACCACGTCCGCAACGAGTGTCAGCAGGGGTACGACGAGCACAAGTGCGATCAGCCGGGGAAGGACCAGGAAGCGATAGGCATCGAGTCGCAGCGTTTCCAGTGCATCGATCTCCTCCGACACGCTCATGGTGCCGAGCTCCGCGGCGAACGCCGCGCCGGATCGTCCTGCCACGATGATCGCGGTCATGAGCGGCCCGAGCTCGCGGGTGACGGAGATCACGACCAGGTCCGCTACGAAGATGTTGGCGCCCAGCTGCTCGAGCTGCACGGCGGCCTGAAAGGCCACCACGAGTCCCACCAGGAAGTTGATGAGCACGATGATCGGCAGGCCGTCCGCGCCGGCGCGTTCCATCAAGCGGCCCACGTCCCCCCAGTTCACGGAGCGGGGAGCGCGCAGCGCGGCGCCTGCATAGACGACCACGTCGCCCATGAAGGCGAGCATCCCGCGCAGCTCCTCCCGGAGCTCCAGGGTAAAGCGCCCGACCCGGTCGAAGAGCCCTCCCTCTGTCGGGTGTGCGGGAGGGCGGCGCGTGGGGCGCTCCTGATAGAGGTCGAGCATCGCCCTCACGGCGCCCTCGGCACCGATGATCTCCGCTTGTGCACCGCGTTGGGAAAGCTCGGACTGCAGCTCGAGCAAGAGGGCGGTGCTCCCGCCGTCGAGCGCCTCCACCTCTGAAAGGTCGAAACGGACACGTTGCGCTGGCGGCTCCAGAAGCTGGCGGACCTCCCGCCACAGAACCGACGCTTCTCGAAAGTTCAGCTTGCCTGAGAACCGCAGCTCGGCACGGCCCGTCTCGGGATCCACACGGTTGACTTCGAACGTTCGATCCGCCACGGCTCTGTGGAGGGCTCCTGTGGCGGGAGAACCTGCCAAGATCTCCCGGACCGGTCAACTTGCCGTGGATTGCTGCTTCTCTTGCTCGCGACTGGACCCGCGCAGGTGCAACTCGAAGACGAAGCAGATAGGATGCACCGGCGGGCAAGGCCCGGGCGATCGGGAGGGATCCATGGCGGAGCGCGTTTCCGTATCGATCAAGGACGGCGTGGCCGATGTGCGTCTCAACCGGCCCGAGAAGATGAACGCGCTGGATCAGGCGATGCTCGAAGGCCTGCTCCGGACGGGAGTGGAGCTCGCGTCCGACCGCTCGCTGCGGGCGATCGTTCTATCTGGAGAGGGACGTGCGTTTTCGGCCGGTCTGGATTTCGCGAGCTTCGCGGCAATGGCAGGGGAAGGCGGGGACGTGGAAATGTCGGCCTCCACGCTGCTGCGTCGGGAGCAGGACAATCCCGCAAACAGAGCACAGCGGGTCGCCTTCGTCTGGACGGAGGCTCCCGTCCCGGTGATCGCGGCGATCCACGGCGTGGCTTTTGGCGGCGGTTTCCAGATCGCCATGGGCGCCGACATCCGCTATGTCGCACCGGACGCGCGGCTCTCGGTGATGGAGATCAAGTGGGGCCTGATCCCTGATATGACCGGCTCCCAGACACTGCGACGGCTGGTGCGTCTGGACGTGGCCAAGGAGCTCACGTTTACGGGAAGGACCGTGTCGGGTCGCGAGGCCCTGGAACTCGGTCTGGCAACGCACGTGAGCGAGACGCCGCGGGAGGACGCGCTGGCGCTGGCGCGCGAGATCGCGAGCAAATCGCCGGATGCCATCCGCGCCGCGAAACGGCTTCTCAACGCGGCGGGGCTGGTAAGCCTCGAAGAAGGACTGCGCCTGGAGGAAAAGCTGCAGATGGAACTGATCGGGACGCCCAATCAGGTGGAGGCGGTCCGCGCCAACCTCGAGAAGCGGGAGCCGAAGTTCCGCGATCCGGACTAAGGCACGCACGAAGTCGCGTGCCGTGCGGGCAGGCCGGCTTTGCCGGCCGATACCCCGCTAGTGGAGGCAGGGGCAGCTTCAGCCCGCCAGAAGCCGTGTCAGGACCTCGCGTACAACGCTGGGGTTGGCCTTGCCCCGTGTGCGCTTCATCACCTGACCCACGAAGAAGTTGAAGAGCTTCTCCTCGCCCCCTCGGTACTTCTCGAGCTGGCTTGGGTTGGCGTTCAGCACCTCTCGGACCAGCGTCTCGAGCTCACCCGAATCGGAGACGGCCTCGAGCCCCCGCGCCCTCATGATCTCGGCCGGCTGTGTTCCGGACATGGCCATCTCTTGAAAGATCTCGCGGGCGCTCGCCGCGGTGACCTTGCCCTGATCCAGGAGCTCCAGGAGTGCGGCCAGGTGAGCGGGCGTGAGCGGCAGCTCCGCCAGGTCTCGATCGCCTTCGGACAGAACCGCGAGCACGCTGCGCATGACCCAATTGGACACCGTCTTGGGATGGGGATAGAGGCGCACGGTTTCCTCGAAGAACGCGGCGACGTCGCGGTCCTCGGTTAACACCTGCGCGTCGTAGGCGGGGAGCTCCAGCTCCCGCTGGTAGCGCTGGCGTCGCTCGTGCGGAAGCTCCGGCAGCTCCCGCCGCAACGCGTCGATCCACGCCGGGTCAAGTCGGAGCGGCACGAGGTCGGGGTCGGAGAAGTAACGGTAATCGTGCGCATGCTCCTTCGTGCGCATCGACCGCGTCTTGTTGGCCTTCTCGTCCCAGAGACGCGTCTCCTGTAGGATCGTGCCACCTTCCTCCAGCACCTCGATCTGGCGCTCGATCTCGTAGGCGAGGGCGTGCTCGACGAACTTGAACGAGTTCAGGTTCTTGAGCTCTACCTTGGTTCCCAACTCGGGCGCGCCCCTGCGCCGCACGGAGACGTTGGCGTCGCAGCGGAAGTTTCCCTTCTCCATGTCGGCGTCCGAGACGTCGAGATAGCGCAGGATGGACCGCAGGCTGCGCAGGTAGGCGCCCGCCTCTTCGGCCGAACGGATCTCCGGCTCGGAGACGATCTCGATGAGCGGCACTCCGGCTCGGTTGAGATCCACGTGGCTGACGCCACCCCCGGTGATCGCGTCATCGTGGATGAGCTTGCCCGCATCCTCCTCCATGTGGACGCGGGTCAGCCTGATCACACGCAGCTCGCCGTTCACCTGGATGGGTACGCCTCCAGCAGTAGCGTACGGCTCGTCGTACTGGGAGATCTGGTAGCCCTTGGGAAGATCGGGGTAGAAGTAGTGTTTACGGGCGAAGGTCGACACCGGCTGGATCTCGCAGCCCAGTGCAAGTGCCGCCCGCACCGCGAGCTCGACGGCACGTTGGTTGATCACCGGCAGCACGCCCGGCATACCCAGGTCCACCTCGGTGGTCTGCGTATTGGGCTCCGCCCCGAAGCTGTTCGGCGCGCTGCTAAAGAGCTTTGCCTCGGTGCGCAGCTGTGCGTGAACTTCGAGTCCTACGACCGGCTCCCAGTCCAGTAACACGATCTTCCCTCCGCGCCGCGCCCCCCGAGCCCTCGCTCAAGAACAGGCTACCACTTCAGGACGGCCCCGGCAGAGTCACGCAACAGCTGGACCCGCTCGTCAGCACCCAGAGAGGAGATCCGCGTAGGCCCGGAGCCCCTCCTCGAGCCGGTAGCACGCTGGGAGTACCGGGCGCGGGGGCGGACTCGGGCCGACGAGCCGCACCATGGCTTCCG
>DAOVBF010000079.1 GCA_030673955.1 Deltaproteobacteria bacterium | reverse complement strand
TCGTGACCGCTTGCGCCGAGCGCGAGAGCGACACCCTTCCGCCGACCGCGCCGTCGCCGAGCCCCGCGCCGCGCCGCGCCCTCTGGGTGCTGGCCGAGGGCAGTCACCGCACGCTGGAGGATCCCGTGCGTATCGATCGCCTGGTGGAGGACGCCTCGAACCTGGGGGCCACGGATCTGCTGGTCCAGGTCTACCGGGCTGGGCGTTGCTGGTTCCCCTCGCGCCACGCGGATGACACGCCCTACCGAAACATCGAGGCCGCGAGCGGCGAGTCGCCCTTGCGCCGGCTGCTGGAGCGCGCGCACGCAGAGGGCCTGCGCGTGCACGCCTGGTTCAATGCCCTGTCGCTGGCGCAGAACGAGGCTGCACCCCTGCTCCGTCACGTGGGCCGGCAGGCGGTGCTCGTCGACCGCGAGGGGCGGAGCCTGCTCGACTACCCCAAGCACGACGTGCCGGCGCCCGACCGGATTCATACACGCCTGGGCACGCCGGGAGTCTGGCTCGATCCCGCCGTCCCCGGGGTGATCGAGTACCTGGAGCAGACCCTGGACGACCTGGTCCAGGCGGCCCCGGACCTGGACGGCCTGCACCTTGACTACATCCGTCACCCGCTGGCCCTGCCGCTCATTCCCGGCTCGCGCTTCGATCTGGGGCTCGACTTCGGGTACGGGGACCTCTCGCGCGCACGTTACGAACGCGAGCGCGGCGTGCGTTTTCGGCGCGGAGACGCCTGGGACGCCTTCCGTCGCGACCAGGTCAGCGAGGTTGTGCAGCGCCTCGGGGCTCGGCTTCCGGAGAACTGGGAGCTCTCCGGTGCCGTGCTGCCCTGGGCCGATCGCGCCTATCTGGTGGCGATGCAGGACTGGAGGCGCTGGCTCGAGGAAGGCTGGATGGACTTCGTCGTGGCCATGGCCTACACGCGCGACGATCGTCTGCTCCGCTACGTGGCCCATCATCTGCGCGGCGGCATCGGCGGCGAGCGCGTTTGGCTGGGCCTGGGTACCTGGCTCTTTCTGCGCAAGCCCGAGCGGATCCAGGCACAGATTCTTCTGACGCTGGATGTGGCTCCGGCGGGGATCGCGCTCTTCTCCTATGATGCCCTCGCCGGCGCACCCGAGGTTCTGGAGGGGATTCGCTGGACGAGCGAGTGATCACGCTTGCGGATCTCGATTACGAGCTTCCTCCCGATCGCATTGCGCAGGAGCCGATCCGGCCACGTGACGCGGCGCGCCTGCTGGTCCTGGAGCGCGCGACGGGGTCGCTCGGCGAGCTTCGCTTCCGGGAGCTGGCGGATCAGATCGGGCCCGAGGATCTGCTCGTCGTGAACGAAACACGGGTCCTGCCGGCCCGGCTTTGCGGTCACAAGGCCTCCGGCGGGCGTGCGGAGGCCCTCCTGCTCGAGCGCCAGCCCGATGGCACCTGGCGCGCCCTCGTGAAGGCCAGGGGACGGCTTCGAGCGGGGCTTGCTCTGCGCTTCGGGGAGCTCGACGCGCGTATCGAGGCGATCGAACCGGGCGGTGTGTGCGTGCTGAAGCTCACATCCGACTCTCGCGACTCGCCCGAGACGCTGATCGAGCGGGCCGGCCTGGCTCCGCTTCCCCCCTACATCCGGCGCGACGAGCCACGGGCGCAGGACCTCGAGGACTACCAGACCATCTTTGCGCGCGTGCCCGGTGCGGTGGCCGCCCCGACCGCGTCGCTCCACTTCACGCCCGAGCTGGCCGCGCGCCTTCCCATCGTGAAGCTCACGCTTCACGTCGGGCCGGGCACCTTTCGGCCCCTGCGGGGCGAGACGGTCGAGGGCCACGTGCTCGAGCCGGAGTCCTTCGAGGTGCCCGAGGAGACCGCACGTGCCGTCGCCCGTACACGCGCGTGCGGCGGCCACGTGATCGCCGTCGGCACCACCGTGGTGCGCGCGCTCGAGACCACCGGCGGCGAGCCAGGCCGGGGGCGCACGGATCTCTTCATCCGCTCGGGCTACCGCTTCCGGGTGGTGGATTCCCTGATCACGAACTTCCACCTGCCACGCTCGAGCCTGCTGCTCCTGGTCATGAGCTTCGCCGGGGTGAAGGCGATCCGCGAAGCCTATGCCCACGCCCTGGCCAAGGGGTTCCGCTTCTACTCCTACGGGGATGCGATGTGGATCCGCTGAGCCCGGTGCGCAGCCCCCACTTCGAGCTGCTCGAACGCTCGAGCGCGGGCCCGGCGCGCGTCGGACGTCTGCACACCCCCCACGGCAGCCTGGACACGCCGGGCTTTCTTCCCGTCGGAACCTATGCTGCGGTGCGCGGACTCACGCCCGACGAGCTCGTCGCGGCGGGTGTACAAGGGATCCTCGCGAACACCTATCACCTGCACCTGCGGCCGGGAGAGGAAGTCATCGCGCGGCTCGGAGGCCTGCACCGCTTCATGGGCTGGGCCGGTCCGATCTTGACCGACTCGGGGGGCTTTCAGCTCTACTCGCTCGACCATCTGTGCCGGCGCAGCGAAGAAGGCGTGCGGTTCAAGAGTCCCATCGATGGCTCGGACCACTTCCTGTCGCCGGAGCGCTGCATCGAGGTGCAGGAGGCGCTGGGCGCGGACTTGATCGTGACGCTCGACGAGTTCGAGCCGATTCCGCTCGAGCCCGGCTCGGCCGACCCGTCGCGCGTGCGTGCGCTCCTGGAGCGAACCCTGCGCTGGGCCGAGCGCGGTCAGGCATCGCTGCGCCGCTCGGATCAGCTGCTGTTTGGAATCATCCAGGGGGGTGGCTTCGAGGCGCTGCGGGCGGAGAGCGCCGAGCGCACCCGGGCTTTAGGCTTTCGGGCCTTCGCTATCGGGGGTCTGGGCCTCGGGGAGTCTCCCGAAAGGCGCGCGACCCTGCTCGAGGCCACACTCGCCCCCCTCGTCGTCGAAGCGCCACGTTACCTGATGGGGCTCGGCGCGCCGCGGGACCTGGTGGACGCCGTGGCACGTGGCGTGGACCTCTTCGATTGCGTGCTGCCGACGCGTCACGGTCGACATGGTTCGGTGTTTACTCACACGGGGTCTTTGAATCTTCGCAACGCGTGCTTTCGCGAGGATCCGAAACCGCTCGATCCCGGGTGTGACTGCGGCGTGTGTGCCCGTTACTCCCGGGCCTATCTGAGACACCTGATTGTGTCGAACGAGATGCTAGGGCCGCGGCTCCTGAGCCTCCATAACCTGGCGTTCTATATGCGCCTGCTCGAGCAGATGCGTGAGGCCATCGCAGAGGATCGCTTCGAGGCTTGGTGTGCGGACTGGCGGCGGGTCTACGTCGAAGAGGATCCCGACGGGGACAGGTCTGGGGGCTCCAGCGCTGCAACACACACGGCGGCGTAGGCGGGCAGGCGCGCTCCGAGCCGGGCGGGCTCGATCCGCACATTGCGCAGCGATGGCCAGACCTGTTCGTAGACGCGCTCGCGCAGCTCGTCCAGGAACAGCTCGGGGTTCTCCCGCACGATCGTGCCCAGCACGATGGCGCCCGGGTCGAAGATCTGGGTCAGAATGGCGAGCCCCTGCGACAGGTGCCCGAGAAACTCGTGGCGCAGACGCCGCGCATAGTCATCCCCCTGGCGCAATGCCTCCACCCAGAGCTCCGCGCTGATCTGCGCGGGATCCCCGCCGGCTAGCTCGAGGATCGCCGCGGCCTCGCCTCGCGCCACGTCCTCCCGGATCTGATCGGCCAGCGCGGCGCCCCCGACGTAAGCCTCGAGGCAGCCGCGCAGACCGCAGGCACAGGGACGGCCCGAGGGAACGATCGGCATGTGGCCCACCTCTCCGGCCTGGAAGCTCGCGCCACGGTAGAGCCGCCCGTCGAGGATCAGGCCGCCGCCCACACCGGTGCTCATCGTGAGATAGAGCATGCTGTGCGTGCCCTGCCCCGCGCCGAAGCGCCACTCGGCCAGGGCGGCCGCGTTGGCATCGTTCTCGAGCAGGACCTGGATCTTGAAGACGTTCCAGAAGGCCTCCAC
This sequence comes from Deltaproteobacteria bacterium, assembly GCA_030673955.1. Taxonomy (GTDB): domain Bacteria; phylum Myxococcota_A; class UBA9160; order SZUA-336; family SZUA-336; genus SMWZ01. The sequence goes on along the minus strand of DAOVBF010000079.1, from coordinate 2,252 downwards.
TAAGGGCACGTCCGTCCAGCCGGAGAGATTCGGGGCATTGATCACGATCCCCGTTACCGGGTTGAGTGGGCCGGGCACGCTGAGACCGAGCGCGTGCAGGGCGTCCTGCGGGAGGTGGGCGCCGCGCAGCAGCACCCGGGCGTGTTCCACCAGCGTCTGGACGTCTTTCTTCCACGATCCGCTGGCCCAATCATCGAGGCGCGACTCGGCGAGGATCTCGCCCGTGGCGCGCGCCAGCGCCACCACTGTCTTGGTCCCCCCGATGTCCATCCCGAGGAGCAGCCGTTCCCTGTCCGGCTCCCTCTCCGTCACTGCGCTCCCCTCCCCCATCTCGCCCCGTGTGGCCGGTGGATGGGCCTCCTCCGGACGCCGGGCGGGAGGATGCCACTTTGCCGCGCAAGGGTCCCGTCCGCGCGGGTGGCCGGCGCGCTGGATTCGCGGCACTATCGGCGCCGGGGGGGGAGAGAGGATGAGACGCGCTCTGCTACTGGCCCTGCTTTGGGGCGTCGGCCTGTCGGCCTGCAGCCTGGGTCAGCTCGACCCGAAGTACCTGATTCCGAGTGAGCGGAGGCTCAAGGTGAGCGAGGCCGCCGAGGCCTACGCAAACGGCCTCCGCTGGGGACGTCTCGCGGATGCCGCACGCTGGGTCCACCCGAATTGGCGTCAGGCCTTCCTGGCTACTGTGAACGACCCTGCGGCGCCCCTTCGCTTCACGCTCTTCGAGGTGCAGAGCATCCGGCTCGGCCCCGGGCGGGACCAGGCGCGCGTGCGGGTGAGCTTCGCCTTTTATCGCCCGCCATCGCTGAAGGAGCGGAACCTCGTGGAGGAGCAGGTCTGGCGCTACGAGCCGAGTGCGAGGCAGTGGTACGTGGATCCCGATCTAGGGCTCTATCGCGGGGACGTTTCGACCGGAGCTCCGCCCTAGCGCAGGCGCACGATGGAGACGATCTGGCCGTCCCTCTTGACGACGGTGTGGGGTGCGTAGAGGCCGTCCACCCAGCGCCACACGGTGTAGCGCTCGATCCGAACCGGCGCCTTCGCGTCGGCCGGTACCTCGATGATCGTCGTGCTCGGGTTCGAGCTGATCTGCATCCTCGCCCCGGTCGGGCCGGCCGACTCGGTCGCGGGGATCGCCGGCTCGAGGTCGAAGAGGGTCGGGGCCGCGGTGTTGCTTGCGCCGCGCGGCACGATTGTGGCGCGGGCGTAGTCGAAGAGGCTCTGCTCCGTCACGGTCTCGACCCGCTCGCCGTAGCGGCTGGGAACTTGCTTAAGGTCATCGGTGAAGGCCAGCACGCCCTCGTCGGTCTCATAGCGAAAATAGTCGGCCGAGGCGAGCGCGGGCGCGAGCAGCGCTGCAAGAGCCAACGGAAGCCAAAGTGCCTTCATGCGAGTCCCTCCTGTTCGTGCAGCAGTCCTTATGGAGGGAGTGGCACGGAGAGGAGGCGGCGTGTCACGCTGCGCCCGCGTGTGCGTGCAGCCGGCGGCCTCAAGCCCGCGCCGCGTCGTCCTGTTTGACAGCGTCCAGCGGACGGCCCTAAACTCCTGTCTGTTGAGGCTTTTAATGCTGCGGGGTGGAGCAGTCCGGTAGCTCGTCGGGCTCATAACCCGAAGGTCACAGGTTCGAATCCTGTCCCCGCTACCATTCGAAGCCCCCGGAGTCGCTGAGGATTCCGGGGGCTTTGCTTTGGGGATCGATCCGAGTCAACACGCCGTGGGGTCAGATTTAGGGTCAATCGGAGTCGCTGGATTGCTAAGCGACAACGCCCCGACCGAAGCCGGGGCGTTGGGCAGACGAGAGAGGTAGTCGGTTCAAGGGCAGCTTCCGTCGATGCTGTTGCTGCCGAGCCAGGCGATAGAAACCCCGTACCGCTTCATCCACCTCTTGACGTTCGGCTTCGGGTCCAACCACGCCATCGGCAGGCGTTTGGGATCGCTTTCGTAACGTTCGAAGTTGTAGACTTACATAATTCGTAATCAGCGGGTCCGCGGTTCGAATCACCGCGTCGGCTCCAGTGATTTCAATACCTATAACGCCGCTTGTTCTGGGTCAGCGCATGCGAACTCGGATGCTGCCCCCCGAGGTCTCGAGGCGCAGATTGGGTCCACCACCGTTGATGCGGCCCTTCACGCGGCTCGGCCCGATCTCTCCCGTGAGCGCGAATTCCTCGTCGATCTCCACGCGTCCACCGAGGGTCATGGCTTCGAGGCTGACGCGCGCATCCTCGGCGAACTCCGCCTCGATACTCCCGCCC
>DAOVBF010000195.1 GCA_030673955.1 Deltaproteobacteria bacterium | reverse complement strand
AGCCGATCGGCCGTGGCGCGCCGCTGTCACAGCGCTGCGTCGACTCCGAGGGGATACGTGGTGAAGGGTGCCGCCGAGGCGAGCGCCCCGTCGGTCGGGCCCGACCGCGGTCGCATCACGTGGAGGCGCGCGGCGGCCTGCTCCCTCGCGGTCGTCATCACCTTGGGCATCCTCACCTCTGCGCTCTACAGGCATCAGGTCAGGCAGCTACGGTCGCAGTTCAACACGCATGGCGAGCAGCTCACGCGGTACTTCGCAAGCGACGCGGCTCCGGCCCTTCTGACGGGCGACACGGCCCGCCTCGAGAGCCTGGCCGGCCGCTTGCTCGAGCATGGAGAGATCGTGTTCGTGGGTGTCCGCGTGCCGAGCGGGAGCCGTGTCGTCTACCGAGCGCGAGGCGTTTCCGCGCCCAACCCCGCTGAGCCGGGAACCCTCGTCACCGTGCACGATCCGGGAAGCCACGAGCCCTATCTACTCGTCTCCCAACACGTTGAACACCCACCGCAGGCAGCCCGGCTCGAGGAGCAGATGCCAGCGCAGTCTGCCCGTCCCGGCGATCCCCTGGGCATCGTGGAGCTGGGTCTCTCGCTCGGACCGCTGCGCTCCACCATTGCGACGCTGCGCCTGGTCACACTCTGCGACGCAGCGGCCGCGGCGGTGCCCGGAGTCCTGCTGATCGCGCTCATGCTGCTCCGCATCGTCCGCCCCCTCCGCGACTTGCACCGGGCCACCCAACGTGTGGCCGACGGCGACCTCTCGCGCGCGCTGCCGGTGCCGCGTACACCGGAACTGGCGCCGCTCGCCCGCTCGTTCAACACCATGCTCACGCAGGTCCGGAGCGCCCGCGCGAAGATGGAGGAAACCAATCGGAATCTGGAAGCCATCGTCAGCGCGCGAACTCGCGAGCTGCAGCGCTCGGAGCGCAAGTACCGCAGCTTCCTCGAGCAAGCCGGCGTCGGCATCCTGGTCTGGGATCCCGAGACCCTCCGAATCGTCGAGGCTAATGCGAAAGCGGGGGAGCTTTTCGGGGACGTTCCTGCCAACCTGCTCAACGGATCCGTCGATGAGCTCTTCGCGGCGCGAGATCGGGCCCGGCGCAGAGACGAGCTGAGCGAGATCAACGAGCAGGGCACCGTGCTCCTCAACGATGTCGATCTCGAGCAACGCCACGGCGGATCTTTCCCCGCCGAGGTCGAGGCCTCGCTCGTGCGTTTCGGGAATGAGACGCTCGTGCTCGGCATGTTCCGGGACCTTACCGAGACGCGGACTCTCGAGCGTCGCGAAGTGCTCCTTAACGAGAAGATCAGCCGCAGCGAGAGAATGGCTTCGATCGGCCAGCTCGCCGCAGGCGTCGCCCACGAGATCAACAATCCCATGAGCTACATGGCGAGCAACGTGAACCGGCTCGTCGATTTCTCCAAGCTGCTCGCAGAGATCAGCGAGCAGAGTCTCGCCCCCGGCGCTGCGCTCGACCGGCTCGCGGAGATCAACGAGATCGTCGCCGAGCTCCAGGAAATCGCCGCGGACACCTGCGAGGGCGTCGCGCGCGTGACGGAGATCGTGACCGCGCTCCGGGAGTTCTCCCACGGCGGACGCGCCGACGCAGGCTACGAATGGGTCGACGTCAACCGGGTCATCCGCAACTGCCTCACCCTGGTCCGAAACGAGATCAAGGACCGCGCGACGGTGCACCTCGAGCTTCAGCCGCTGCCTCGCATTCTCTGCAACGCTACGCAGATCGGTCAGGTGCTCATGAATCTGCTCTCGAACGCCGCCCAGGCCATGGACAATCGCGGCGTGATACTCGTCACGAGCTGCTCGGGAGGCGACCGAGTTCATCTCGCCGTGGAAGACAACGGACGAGGCATCCCGCCCGACGACCTTCCCAAGATCTTCGACCCCTTCTTCACCACCAAGGCCGTGGGCCACGGAACAGGGCTGGGCCTCAGCGTATCGCACGAGATCATCCGCAAACACGGGGGAGCCCTTTGGGTGGACAGTCGCGTGGGACACGGAACACGCTTCCTGATCGAGCTGGTCCGCGACGGCCCGCCGGAAGCCGGCATGTCAGACGAGGACTCCCCTGCTGCATCGGAGGACGAGCCCGAGCCGTGCTAGGCTGCGGCTGTGTGTGATTGTGCCGTAGCGCTGGGCGCGGCGACGGCCCGCGGCGCCACCCTCTTCGGAAAGAACAGCGACCGGGAGCCGGACGAAGCCCAGCCGATCCGGGCCCTGCCGGCGGCGCAGCATCCCCAGGGGTCCCGCGTTGCTTGCACGTACATCGAGATCCCGCAGGTGCGGGCGACCGCCGCGCTGCTCGGCACGGGACCCTTTTGGATCTGGGGGCTCGAGCAGGGCGTGAACGAGCACGGGGTGGCCATCGGAAACGAGAGCGTTTTCACACACGAGGAGCTCGAGTTGCCCGGGGAAGGACTGCTCGGCATGGATCTCGTGCGGCTCGGGCTCGAGCGAGCGCGCTCAGCGTCGGAGGCACTGGACGTGCTCACCCATCTCATCGAAGCGTTCGGCCAGGGTGGAAAGGGTTGGCTGCACAAGGACGTGGCCTACTCCAACGGCTTCCTGATCGCGGATGCTCACGAGGCTTGGTCGCTGCAGACCTCGTCGCGACGCTGGGCAGCGAAGCGCATCGAGCGCCTGGGGAGCATCTCGAACCACCCCTCCATCGGCAGTGATTGGGAGCGTGCGAGCGAGGACGCGGAGCGCTTCGCGGTCGAGCGTGGCGGGTGGCGCGCGGGCCGCGAGCGCCTCGATTTCGAGCGCGCCTACCGCTCGACCCGGCTCGTTACCCGCGCCTTGTCCGACGGGAGAATGCGCCGCTCGCGGGCCCTGCTCGAAGAGCGGGACGGTCATCTGGAGGAGCGCGATTTCTTCCGTCTGCTGCGTGATCATGGGGAGAACGCAGCCATCCCCAAGAGCAGCGATCCGCACGACGAGTCGTACTTCACGCTCTGTGCACACAACGATGTGCAGGGGGATACCAGCGCTTCGCTGGTGGTCGCCATGGATCGGCGCGTTTGCTGGTTCGCCCTGGGCGCGCCGTGCACAAGCGTCTATCTGCCCCTCTACGTCGAGGGGCGGGTTCCCGAGAGTCTGTGCCGGGCTGGAGCCAAGCCGGAGCCGGACTCGGCCTGGTGGCGCTTCAAGCAGCTCCAGCAGGCCGTGGAGGAGGACTTCGCGGCGCGTCTGCCGCGCGTGCGCGCTGCGTTCGACCCGCTGGAGGAGGAGTGGCTGCGCTGGCCCGATGAGCCCGACAGCGCGAGCGCGCGCATGCAGGAGGCAGCCGCGAGAGCACTCGAGACCTGCGACGAGCTGCTCGCGGGTCTCGCCCCCTGAACGCCCGAGGCCGAAAGGCCGGTCGCAAGACTCGGCCGCCTCAGTCGGAAAGGGGCCAGACGTCGTCTTCGAACATGGCGTCGAGACGCGCGGCCCGGCGGCGCAGGATCTCACGCTGTTCGAAGTGGGTGAGGATGTAGAGGTCATTGCGCTCGATGCCGCGCAGCGCGCGTTGCGCCACCTCTTCCGCGCTGATGATCTTGCCCACGAGCGCATTCGGTGCCGGGGTCTCGCCGGGGCGGCTCGCTTCGGATGAGCTCGCGCCCAGCAAGCTCTGAGCCATCCCGGGGCTCGCGAGCATCGGACACAGCACGCTCACACCGATACCGCGGGGCTGCAGCTCGCGGCGGAGTGCTTCGCTGAGGCCAACGATCGCGAACTTCGACGCCGAGTAGACACCGAGCCAGCGCATCCCCGTGAGGCCGGCCATGGAAGAGGTGTTGAGAACGTGTCC
>DAOVBF010000087.1 GCA_030673955.1 Deltaproteobacteria bacterium | reverse complement strand
GGAGCGGCCGCGCTGCGCCGCTTGGAGGAGGACGGCCGCTACGAGATGGTCATCACCGACCTCTCCATGCGCGAGATGGACGGGCTTGAGCTGCTCGAGCGTATCAAGCAGCGATATCCCAAGACCGACGTCATCGTGCTGACCGGCTATGCCTCCCTGGAAAGTGCCCTGCAGGCGATGAGGCTGGGGGCCGTGGACTACCTGCGGAAGCCGGCGAGCCCACCTGAGATCATCTACGGCGTGAAGCGGGCCATGCTCCGGCGGCGGCTCGTCGAGGAGAACGCGTCGCTGCGGGGATGCGTCCACGCCTTCGAGGCCTCCAGGACCCTTACCTCTTGCCTCGAAGCCAACGACATCCTGCCCCTGGCCCTGGACGTTCTGCTCCGCCTGGTCGAACGCCGTCGCGCCGTCGGGCGGATCCTTCAAGCGTCGCCCCGCCCCAACGATGGGACCTATCTCTGCGGCTTCTCGACCGAGCAGGCGGCCGCGCTGCGCGATCAGATCGAGCGCGGCAAGCTCTTCGACCCCCTCCAGCTCGAGGGCCCCGCTCTGCGGCGCTCCTCGCAGTACCACGAAGGCCTCGCCCGCCTCGGCCTCGAAGACGATGACCTCTTGGTGCTTCCCCTGCGCATGGAAGGTCGTGTGGTCGGCGGCATCTGGGTCTTCTCCGATGGTCGCCCCTTCGAAGAGGACGAGGTCAGCCGCGCCGGGCTCGTGGCGGCCCAGGCGGAGCTGGCCCTGGTCAACGCGGAGCGCTTCCTGCAGGCCCGCGAGAAGGCCTTCATCGATGACGTCACAGACCTCTATAACGCCCGTTACCTGCTTGCGGCCCTGGATCGGGAGGTCAACCGCGCGAAGCGCGGCAGCCTCGAGCTGAGCGTCCTCTTCCTGGATCTGGACCGCTTCAAGCTCGTCAACGATCGACACGGCCACCTGGTGGGCTCCCGGGTCCTGCGCGAGTTCGGCCAGCTGCTGCATCGCTCCGTCCGCACCATCGACACGATCGCCCGCTACGGAGGCGATGAGTTCTGCGTCATTCTCGTGGACACGGGCGTGGAGGGGGGGCTCAACGTCGCGGAGCGGATCCGGGAGGCTACCGAGCGGACGCCGTTCGGGGTGGACAGCGGTCTGCGCTTCTCGCTCACGGTGAGCATCGGCGTGTCGACCCTCTCGCAGCACGGCTGCGGGCGGGAAGAGCTGCTGGATCAGGCCGACAAGGCCATGTACCTGGGCAAGTCGTTGGGCCGTAACCGCGTCTGCTCCGCCGACGAACTCTCCAGGAGCCCCGCTCAAACCCTTTGACCCGACCCGGAGGGGTTGTTAGGTTCCGCGGCGCTCGGCCGGTTCTTTCGGAGGATTGAGTTCGAGACGGATCCCCAGGATGCCGGGGAGCTGGGGTAGGCCGGTGGCCCCCCGGGCGCCGGCTTTGGAGAAGGCGGTGAAGCAACTGGACTGCTTGGGCAGCCTCCGTCGTACCCACTACTGTGGGGCCGTCCGGACCGAGCACGTGGGTCAGGAGCTGGTGCTGTGCGGATGGGTGCACCGCAGGCGCGACCACGGCGGCGTGATTTTCGTGGATCTGCGCGACCGCACGGGGATCGTGCAGGTGGTGTTCAAGCCCGATTTCGCACCCGAAGCGCACAGCGCGGCGCAGGGGATCCGCTCGGAGTATGTCCTGGCCGTGCGGGGACACCTGGAACGTCGCACCCCCGATGCCATCAACCCGAGTCTGCCGACCGGGGAGGTGGAGCTCGTCGTGGCGGAAGTGCGCATCCTCAACACCGCGACCTCGCCGCCCTTTCCGGTCGAGGACGACGCCGCCATCGACGAGTCGGTGCGTCTGCGCCACCGTGTCCACGACCTCCGCCGGCCCGTGATGCAACGCCGCATGGAGCTGCGTCACCGTCTGCTGCAATCCGTCCGCGCGGTGTGCGGCGAGCTGGGCCTCTTGGAGATCGAGACCCCGATGCTGGGTCGTGCCACACCGGAGGGTGCGCGCGACTTCCTCGTGCCGAGCCGGGTCCACACCGGCCAGTTCTACGCGCTGCCGCAATCGCCGCAGATCATGAAGCAGTTGCTCATGGTCGCGGGCTACGACCGCTATTTCCAGATCGCCCGCTGCTTCCGCGATGAAGACCAGCGTTCCGATCGCCAGCTCGAGTTCACGCAGATCGATCTCGAGCTGTCCTTCGTGGATGTGGAAGGGGTGCTCGAGGTGCTGGAGGAGATCACCGTGCACGCCTACCGCGACGTGATGGGCGTCGAGCTGCCGCGGCCCTTTCCCAGGCTCTCCTACGCCGATGTGATGGCACGCTACGGCACGGACCGGCCCGACACCCGCATCCAGCTCGAGCTCGTGGAGCTGTCGGATATCGTCGGCGAGAGCGGCTTCAAGGTGTTCGCGAGCACGATCGAGGGGGGCGGCGTGGTGTGGGGACTTCCCGTTCCCGAGGCCGAGGCGCTCTCGCGCAGCGAACTCGACCGCCTCGAGGGCCTGGCGCAGGACTGGGGGGCCAAGGGGCTGAGCTGGGCCCGGGTGACTCCCGACGGCTCCTGGCAATCACCCATCGCGAAGTTCATGAGCGACGAGGAACGCGCGCAGATCACCGAGCGTGCAGGGCTCCGTCCCGGGCATGTGATCCTCATCGCAGCCGACCGCGAGAAAGTGGTGTGCGATGTCCTCGCTCGCCTGCGAGTCGAGCTGGGGCGACGTCTCGAGCGCTGGGACGGGCGCCCCTGGGACCCGATGTTCGTCATCGACTTTCCCGTCTTCGAGGAGGATGACGAGGGGCAGCTCACCTATATGCACATGCCCTTCGTCGCGCCGCTCGAGGAGGATATCGAGCTCCTCGAGACCGACCCGCTCAAAGTGCGAGCGACCCATTACGACCTCGTCCTCAACGGCATCGAGCTGGGTTCGGGCAGCCTGCGGAATCACCGCTCGGACGTGCAGCTACGGATCCTCGAGCTGCTGGGCTACTCGGAGGAGGAGTCGCGTCAGCGCTTCGGCTTCATGCTCGACGCGCTCGAGACGGGGGCGCCCCCGCACGGCGGCTTCGCCTTCGGCTTCGACCGTCTCTGCCTGCTCATGACCGGCGGCGATAGCCTGCGCGATGTGATCGCGTTTCCGAAGACCCAGCGTGCGCAGGACCTCTTCTTGCTCTGCCCCGGCCCCGTAAGTTCCGAGCAGCTCGAGGAGCTCGGGCTGCGGGTGCGCCGTACGGCCGGAGTGGAGGAACCATGAGGGCCGCGGCCGCCGCGCTGGCGCTTGTTGCCGGTGCCCTGGTCGCCGGAGACAAGCCTCCAGAGACATTTGAGCACGTGGTCGAGTCGGGAGAGACTCTCTCGTCGATCTCGGCGCGGCCGGACGTATATGCGGACCCGTACCTATGGCCGGTCATCTACAGGTTCAACCGCGATCAGATCCAGGATCCCGCCGTCATCTATCCCGATCAGCGGCTCCAGATCCCCATTCATGTCGACCGCGAGACTCGGCGCATCATACGAGAGCAGGCGGGCGCGACCCCTCCCTGAGCCGACGAAGCGTGTCTGAACTCCTCGCAGCTCCAGGCCCGCCCAATGGCGTTTGGAGCGCGAGCGCAAAGGGGGGCACGTCTTGAAAGTGCAGGCTGCGATTTGCTGGGAGGCGGGTCGAGCTCTCGAGCTCGAAGAGATCGATCTGCAGGCTCCGCACGCAGGAGAATGTCTGGTGCGACTGGCGGCTACGGGCGTCTGCCACACGGATGCCTACACGATGAGCGGCCGCGATCCATCGGGACTTTTTCCCGTCGTTCTGGGCCACGAAGGAGCGGGAGTCGTCGAGGAGGTCGGGCCGGGTGTCACCTCGATTACCGTCGGGGACCACGTCATTCCGCTTTACATTCCAGAGTGTCGGCAGTGCAAGTTCTGTCTTTCGGGGCGTACCAACCTGTGTGGAGCGATTCTCGACACCCAGAGCCGGGGCGTGATGCCGGACGGTACGAGTCGTCTGTCTTACCGCGGACGGACGCTCCACCACTACATGGGAACCTCGACGTTCGCAACACACACGGTCGTGCCCGAGATCGCCCTGGCGCGAATTCGCAAAGACGCGCCGCTCGACAAAGTGTGCTTGCTGGGCTGCGGCATCACGACGGGGATCGGTGCGGTGTTGAACACAGCCAAGGTGGAGCCGGGCTCGAGTGTGGCGGTCTTCGGCCTGGGCGGGGTCGGCCTCTCGGTGATTCAGGGTGCCGTCATGGCAGGCGCGGAGCGCATCATCGCGATCGATTCCAACCCGCGCAAGTTCGCCCTCGCGTCCAAGCTAGGGGCCACCGATACGCTCAACCCGGCCGAGCTCGCCGACGTGGCCGGTGCCGTCATCGAAATGACCCAGGGCGGCGTCGATTATTCGTTCGAGTGCGTTGGGGATGTCGAGGTCATGGGGAAGGCGCTGGCGTGTACGCACAAGGGCTGGGGCCAGGCGATCATCATCGGCGTGGCCGGCGCGGGCGAGGAGATCCACGCCCGGCCATTTCTGCTGGTGACGGGAAGGAGCTGGCGCGGAACCGCCTTTGGCGGCACCCGCGGGCGCACGCAGCTTCCCCAGTACGTGGACCGCTATCTGTCCGGGCGGATCAAGATCGATGAACTGGTGACCGCCACGCTCCCGCTCGAGGAGATCAACACGGCCTTCGACCTCATGCACCGCGGCGAGGCCATCCGAACGGTGATCAGGTACTAATTGTCGTTTTGCCTGCGGCGGAGCTGCAGCAGCAGCGCCGCTCGGGCCGCCGCGGTCACGAGAGGATCTCCTCGAGATCGGCCAGGATCTTCTCCGGCGGATGCTCCAGCCCTAGGTAGCGGCGCGCCACCCGGCCCTCCGAGTCGATCAGCAAGGTCACGACCAGATGGTCGAGCGTGCCGTCGTCCCGACGAATGGTCCCGATGTAATAGTCCTTCAGCACCTTCTGGACCGCCTCGCTGCTTCCCGTCAGGAAGGACCAGTTCTCGAGGTTGGCCCCGCGCGACTCGCCGTAGGCCAGGAGCCGCTCCGGCGTGTCGTACTCGGGGTCGATCGAGATCGAGACGAAGTGCGTCCTGCGGAAGAGAGAAGGCGGGAGGCGACGCTGCAGGTCGACGTGCAGGGCCGTCAGGATCGGACACGGTCCCGGGCAGCGCGTGAAGATGAAATTCAGGAGCACAGCCGAGCCCCGCAGCTCGGCGAGCGAGAACCTGGCTCCGTATTGATCGAGGAGCTCGAAATCGGGCGCGATGTCGAGTTCGGGCGGGGGATCTTCAGCTGCCGACGGCATCGTGCCGGCGGTGCCGGCGGTGACGTCGAGCGCGGTGATCCGCAGCGTCGTGGCGCTGCGCTCGAGCTTGAAGCTCACCTGCATACCTGGCTCGATGCCGTCGATCAGTCGCTCCGAGACCAGGTCGAAGTTCATGGTCATCGCTGGCATGAAGCCGGGAATCTCGTCGTGCGCAATCCGGATCTGCTTGTGCGACGCGTCCACCGCGCGTACGACGCCGTTCACCTGGTAGGTGTCTTCGGCCGCTAGCCCGCAAGCGAGCAATGCCAATGCCGCGGCCCAGATCCAACATCGTTGCATCAGGTCACCCTTTCGCGCGAGAGCGGTAGGATCTGGGTCTCGCCCCTCTCCTGCCGCCGACTTTCTTCGTACCAGCGGAAAACGATGCCGATGGGGATGCTCGGGTGAACGCTCCAGCTGAACAATTTTCCCCTCGTGGCGGACGGGACGGAGCGCCTCGGAGAGCGCCCTCGTCCGGAAAATAGCCTCTGCCCCCGGACGCTGCCCGCGGGCCTGGATCCGTCAAGCCGGCGCCCTTGATCGCATGTTGGTGGAGCTCACGACGTGGGCGATGGAGGCGGCGGAATTTCGTCCCGGATAACGGGTCCTGGATCTCGGCTGCGGGTGTGGCTCGACCAGCCTCGAAATCGCGAGGCGCGTCGGTCCCGAGGGCCGAGTGAGCGGCTTCGACCTCTCCCGTCCCATGCTCGAGCACGCC
>DAOVBF010000053.1 GCA_030673955.1 Deltaproteobacteria bacterium | reverse complement strand
GCGAGGTAGTCGTTCACCGTCACGATGTGAACCCCGCGCCCCGTAAGCGCATTCAAGAACGAAGGCAGTGTGGCGACGAGCGTCTTGCCTTCGCCGGTCTTCATCTCGGCGATCTTCCCCTGATGGAGGACGAGCCCGCCGATCAGCTGAACATCGAAGTGACGTTGGCCGAGCGTGCGCTTGGCCGCTTCCCGCACGAGCGCGAACGACTCAGGGATGAGATCGTCGAGCGGCTCCCCCTTTTCTACGCGCTGCCGCAGCTCCCCCACGCGGCGCCGCATGCCGTCGGCATCGAGGCGCTCCGTCTCCGCCTCCAGGCCGTTGACGCGGTCCACGAGCGGACGCAGCTTGCGGAGCAGCCGCTCGTTGGCGGAGCCGAAGATCTTCCGTGCGAGCCTCCGAATTGCGTCCTCCGCGGCAAGGGAGTGAGCGAACGGGGCTTCGAATTATACGGCACGCCTATCGGGGCAGCCAGACTGAGTCTCAGTGAGTCTCAGTCCAGGATGTAGTTGCGGGGATTCATGGCCTTGCCGTTCACATCGACCTGATAGTGGAGGTGAGGGCCGGTGCTGCGCCCGGTGTTGCCCATGAGCGCAATGGTCTCGCCACGCTTGACCTGCTGACCGCGCTTGATGAGGATCTCGGAGAGATGGCCGTAACGCGTCTCGACCCCGTAGCCGTGGCGAAGGATGATCGTGTTACCCATGTGTCGCCGCTGTCCAGCGAAGCGCACCTTGCCGTCGGCGGGCGCCACGATCGGCGTGCCCTTCCGCGCCGCGATGTCGATGCCCCGATGGAACTCGCGGTTGCCCGTGAAGGGTGAGCTGCGATAGCCGAACGCGGAGGTGACCCAGCCCTTGGTGGGCGCGATGGACGGCGTCTTGACAAGCCGGGACGTCTGATCCTCCAGATGATCGATGAGCCCCACCAGGCTCTGCTCCTCGCTGTCGGCCGCCTCGGCCAGGCGACCCAGGCCCTCCATCATGCGCTGATGCCGTCGGTCGCGCGTAAGGCCCGTGAGCTGGTGCGCCTCCAGCAGCTCACCCTCGATCCCACCGATCCCCTGCAGGGGGAGCGGATCAGAGGGATCCAGGTTCGTGATGACGCGGAGCTTCCGGTCCAGACGGCTGATGCTCGCGAGCTTGTCGGAGACGAGCTCCATCTTATCGGCGTAAGCCCGGAGCTGCTCCCGCTGCTCACGGGTTTCGTTACGAAGATGGTCGAGCTCCGTGACCTGTGTACGCACCTGCACGTAATCCACGCTCAACGCGAGCGCCGCGGCGAGCCCCACAATCGCGGCGGCGAGACCGCGTCGGATCCAGACGCGCTGCACGTGAAAGCGTCGAATCGCTCCGGACGGACCAGGGACGTAGAGGAGCGTGATGACGTCGCCGGGCTGGCCGCTTCCGGAGCTAGACCCCATGCTCGCCTCCCGTCACAGCACTTCCTCCGCTTGCTCCGCTTCCGCCGCTTGCTCCACTTCCTCTGCTCTCGCGCGTGCCCATCAGCAACCGCACGACCAAGCGGCCCATCCGCAGCTCGTCGCCCGCGCAGAGCAACACCCGGTCCTCGCGCACGCCATTGACCAGGACCCCGTTCGTGCTCCCGAGGTCCTGCACATAGAGGCGATCCCCCTTGTAGCTGACGAGCGCGTGAGCGCGCGAGATGGTGGCCTCGTGGAGCACGAAATCGGCGTTCCGGCCACGCCCGATCACGGTGCTGGACCGATCGAGCGGCCACTCGAGGCCCTCATAGAAGCCGCTCACGACCCGCAGGGCAGCCCGGCCGTGGGCCGGCGCTGTGTCCGAGTCCCCGGAATAGCCTATTCCCTCGAGCGCCATCCAGCCTTCTCTGCGTATGGCCGAAATGTGGTCTTCCGGCTTCAGAAATGGATCGGATGGCGGCCCAGAAACTTAATAGGCCTGGATGACAACGCCGTCTGGGGGCTTCTCAGCGCGCCAGCAGCTCTCGCGCGTGCGCTCGCGCCGTTTCGGTGACACGACCGCCAGCGGCCATGCGGGCAATCTCGTCGACCCGTGCATCCCCCTCCAGCCGTTTGACCCCGGTCAGCGTGCGGCCGCTGCGCAGCCGCTTCTCCACCCGGTAGTGGGTCTGGGCGACGGCCGCGATCTGCGGGAGATGCGTGATGCAGAGGATCTGGTGGCGCGCCGCGAGCCAGCGAAGCCGCTCCCCGACCCGACGCGCCGTGCGGCCGCCCACTCCCGCGTCGATCTCGTCGAAGAGGAGCACGCCGCCCCTCTCCTCGTCGCGCAAGACATTGCGTAACGCCAGCAGCAGCCGCGCAAGCTCGCCCCCGGAGGCCGCATCCCGCAGGCGACGCGGGTCCTCTCCCAGATTGGCCGCGAGCCAGAAGCTGGCCCGCTCCCGCCCCTGGGGCGCACAGGGCGCCTCCCAGCCCTCACGCGTCTTGCCGGACAAAGGCTCGAAGGCCACGCGAAACGAGACCCGGCCCAGGCCGACCGCTGCCAGCTCCCGCGCCACCGCCACCTCCAGCTCGCCCGCGACCTGACGACGTGCCTTCTCGAGCCGCTTCGCCGCCGCCTCGAGACTGCGGGCGAGCTCCGCCTGCTCCGCCTCCTGCGCAGCGGTGCGGGCCTCCCCCCCGCCGATGAGCTCGAGCTCTTCGCGCGCCCCGTCCCGATAGACCAGGATCGCTTCGATGGGCGGGCCGTAGCGCGACTGCAGGCGGCGGAGCTCAGCGAGTCGAGTCTCGACCTGCGCGAGTCTTGCCGGGTCCGACTCCAGCAACGAGAGGTAACGCTCCAACGACGCGACCGTCTCCGTGAGCTCGAGCTGCGCACGCTCAGCGGCTTCAGCGATCTCGCTCAGACTCTTATCTCGACTCAATGTCGTGCTCAAGGTCGTGCGAAGATGCGCCTGCGCACCACCGAGCCGCTCACGTACCCCTCCGCCGCCATCGAGCAGCTCCAGCGCCGCGCCCAGCTCCTGCCCCAGCCGGTCGACGTGGGCCAGCCGCGCATGCTCGGCCTCGAGGGACTCGAGCTCGTCCGGCTCGGGATCGACTGCCTCGATCTGTTCCAGCTCGAAACGGAGCTGGTCCTCCCGCCGCGCCCGCTCTTCCGCACTCGCGCGGCGCGCATGGATCTCCTTGGCCAGCGCATGCCAACGGGCGTGCAGGCTCGCAACCTCCTCGACGAGCAAGCCGAGCTCTCCGTAAGCGTCGAGCAGCTGGGCCTGCACCTCCGGACGCAGCAGGCGCTGGTGCTCGCCCTGGCTGACAACCTCGAGCGCATCCGAGAGCAGCTCGGAGAGCAGCGACACCGTGGCAAGGGTCCCGTTGACGAAGACCTTGCCACGACCTTCGCGGGAGACGCTGCGCGTGACGAGGAGCTCCGTGTCCTCCTCACGCGCCAAGCCGAGGTCGCGTGCGCGCTCGAGCAACCGGGGCGCCTCAAAGACTGCCTCGACGGCGGCCGTCGCCGCTCCCGTGCGAACCCCCTCCGACGAGACCCGTCGCCCGGAAAGCGTAGCGATCGCTCCCAGCAGAACCGTCTTGCCCGCACCCGTCTCGCCAGTGATGACGTTCAAGCCGGGCTCGAGCTCGAGCTCGAGCTCCTCGATCACGGCCAGGTTCCGGACGCGCAGGGTCCGGATCACCGAGAGCCCCAGCCGAGCTTCTTTCTGAGGGTCTCGAAGTGGTTGTGCTCCGGCACGATGATGAAGCGCGCCGGATGCGCCGATCGCGTCACGCGTACCGCATCCCCCGGGTGAAGGCTGGTGCCGACCTGCCCGTCCAGAGTGAGTGTCGCCTCCTCCGGAGAATGCAGTCGAACCTCGACCTGAAGCGAGTCGGGCAGCACGAGCGGCCGCTGCGTCAGCGTATGAGGACAGATCGGATTGATGATCATGGCCGGCACCGTCGAGTCGACAAGCGGGCCGCCCGCGGAGAGGTTGTAGGCGGTGGAGCCCGTCGGGGTGGACAGGATCAATCCGTCCGAGCGATAGGTCGCGATGACCTTCTCATCGACACGCGCCTCGAGCTCGATCAGGCGCGCGAGCGCCGAGCCCTTGGTAATCACGGCGTCGTTCAGCACGAGGTCCGTGTTCACATCGCGTCCTTCATTCACGCAGGTGACCGCGAGGCGCGAGCGTTCCAGGACTCCATACTCGCCGCTGAACACCCCTGCGAGCGCCGCGTCGACGTTTTCGGGGGCCAGGTCGGCCAGGAAACCGAGGTGCCCCAGGTTGATCCCCAGAATCGGCACGTCCCGTTCGCCGACGGCGCGCACGGTCGCCAGGACGGTGCCGTCGCCGCCGAGCACAATCAGCAGGTCGGAGCGCGCAGCGACCTTCTCCAGAGCGAGGCCCCCGCCGGAATCCAGGCCCGGCAACCGGACTGCGGCCTCGCGTTCCAGTATGAGCTCCAGGCCGTGGTTGCTCACGACGGCGACGATGCGCCGAAGCAGCGGTTCCACCCCCGCCTGGCCGCTTTTCAGAGCGACACCGATGCGCTTCCAGGGAATCATTCGGCGCGCGCCAGCATAGAGCCCCACCCTCATCCCGGCAAGCCAGCCGCCGTCGGGACCACGAGATCCCCAGAGCGGTAGCGCACGAGGGGCGGACCGCCCGAGCGCACCCCGAGGTCGAAGCGCAGCTGATCGGGCGCGTCCCCCACGCACCGGACGATCCCCGCGTGCACGCCACGCAGGTGGTGCCAGGCGCAAAGCGTCGTGCGATTGCCGAGCTCGTTGTTGCCACCAACGGCGCGGAAGACGATGTGGTGATCGTGCAGGTTGCGGCGCGAGGAGCAGCCCGGGACCGTGCAGCGCCAGCCGTCGCGTTCGAAGACGCGGTGCTCCCGCCGGACGCGCTCATTCTGCGCACCCCAGGCGGCAAAGACGTGCTCGAGCATGACCTCGAGCGCCTGTCCCTCCGTTGGCAGGCGGCCTGTCTGGCGTTCGATCCGTCGCCGGACGGTGCACAAAACCGCGCGAAAGAGCCGCGCCACATCGCGCGGCGCAATGAAGAACACCCGGGATGTCTCCTCCGGAGCACTCTGTCGCGCACCCATTTGCCGGTCTGCCTCCATAGCCGCAGCGGCTGTCGACACCCCGGCCGACGTCGGCAATCCCCCGCAACGGAGCCACTCGTTCACATCGGTCTCACGTATCACGAGCGCCCGGTCGACGTCGTCCTGCAGACGCCGCACGGACACGCGTCGAGCCCAGTCGACCCAGGCGGGTCCCCAGCGTGATGCCTCATCCGAGAGCAGCAAGGGGATGAGTGTTTGCGCCTGAACCCACGAAAGCTCTCCGTTTCGATAGGCCCGGCCCAGCGCGGCGCAGCCTCCGGCCGCGCGCTCGAGCCTCAGCAAGGCCCGCGCCTTGCGCGGAGACACGCCGAGCCGCTCGCGCGCGTAGTGCTCCAGACTGGAGAAGCCCAGTGCGCGGTACAGGCGCCGCGCAGCCACGCTGGCTAGCCGGGCTCCGATCTCGGCGTCGAGCCGCTGCTCGAGTGCGACCGCGCAGCGCAGACGCCGGTCCAGCTCGAACGCATCTGCGCTCTCCAGACCTTCGAGCAATACTTTAAGGAAGACGGGAAGATCCGCGTCTAGGAACGGGGGAAGGTCCGCGTTGGAGCGGCTGACTTCTAGCATGTCTGACGCCGGGACATCGGTCGATGACGGGCTCTCCGGCCCCGTTGCAGAAGGCTCCGCCGCGCACGTATTTGCCGCTTCCGCCACCGGGATCTGCGGCGTCAGCACGTGCTCCGCCCACGACGTCCCATCCGCGCTGCAAGCCTCCGCTTCCCCCTCCCCCTCTGGCTCGAGGGAGGTCGCCGAGATCACCTCCGCCGCGATCAGCTCCATGCAGCCCCAGATCGGCAGGGGCTCGCCCGCAACGCGACGCGCGAGCCGTCGCGCGTGATACCACTTAGCGTTCACGTCTGGTGCACACCGGATCTGCACAGACTCCCTCCGCACCTCCTCCGCTCCGTCCTCGTCGGTGTCGGCAGCGCCTGCCTCCAGCGAGCCGACGTCCACCGCTCGCACCTCGCGCGCGAGCGTCCGCGCCGTGACGCCCCGTGCGTACGAGAGCCAGCGCTCCTCGTCGTTGGACGTGGCTACGCGCGCGAGCAGGCGGACCTTGGTCCAGTTGAGATCCCCCCTGACGAGTGCGGCCTGCACGCGTGGCAGGCCCAGGAGCGCGGAGCCCACACGAGCCAGATCCTGGAGCGAACGCGCCGAGAGACCGACGCGCTCGTTCGCGTAATCACGCAGGCGGGTGTAGCCGAGCCGCTCCCACCCTCGTCTCGCCACGAGCCAGATGGCCAGCGCTGCAAGCGTGCAGCGCAATGCGCCGCGCGCACGCACGAGATCGACAAGCCCTCTCTCGACGTCGAGCGGCTCCCCGCCGAACCGAGTGTCGAGAGATTCGGCCGCTCCAGCCGCCTGCATGCTGGCTCCAACCGGGACCACTGGGGGGTGAGCCACTTGAATGTAGGCGAATAAAAACCGAAAGTCAATACCCAGCGATAACCGGCTAGACTGAACGAGATGGAGCTCTTTCCGCGCGACGCCCCCGAGGCTGATCCGCGGCCCCGGACGAACCCCGACGCCCCGCTGGCCGACCGGATGCGCCCGAGGGGGCTCGAGGAGTTCGAGGGACAGGAGCACCTTCTCGGAGAGCAGCGTCCCCTCGCACCCGTCGCCCACGGTACGGGAAAGCTCGCATCGCTCATCTTCTGGGGTCCGCCGGGCTCCGGTAAGACCACGCTCGCTCGCCTGCTCGTCGACCGAGCCGGCTTTCGTCTCGCGTCGGTCTCGGCGGTGCTGGCCGGCGTCCGTGAGCTGCGGGAGGAAGTCCAAGCGGCCGAGCGCGAGCGGCGACGCGGTGTGCGGACAGCGCTTTTCATCGACGAGATCCATCGCTTCAACAAGGCCCAGCAGGATGCACTTCTGCCTCATGTGGAGCGCGGAACCATCGTGCTCCTGGGCGCAACGACCGAGAACCCGTCCTTCGAGGTGATCCCCGCCCTGCGCTCACGTTGCCGGATCTTCACCCTGCGCGCGCTCTCGAACGACGACCTGAAGCGCATCGTCCAGCGTGCCCTCAGCGACGAGGAGCGCGGTCTGGGAGCGCGAAAGCTCACGATCGATGCCGAGGCGCAGGACCTCCTGGGCCGGCTCTCGCAGGGCGACGCGCGCCGCGCGCTTACCTTGCTGGAGCGAGCGGCCGAGCGCACCGCGCAGCAGATCGACCGGGCGGCGATCGAGGCCGCGGTTGAAGCGCGCCTTCCCGACTACGACAAGGGAGGCGAAGCCCACTACGACGTGATCTCCGCCTTCATCAAGAGTCTGCGCGGCAGCGATCCCGACGCCGCGGTCTACTGGCTGGCCCGCATGCTCGAGGGGGGAGAGGATCCGCGCTTCATCGCGCGGCGCATGCTGATCTTCGCATCGGAGGACATCGGCAACGCCGATCCCCACGCGCTGCCCCTCGCCAGCGCGGCGGCCGAGGCCTTCGATCGTGTGGGGCTCCCCGAGGGTCGCCTGATCCTCGCACAGGCCGTCGCCTACCTGGCTTGCGCAAAGAAGAGCAACGCCAGTCTGCGTGCGATCAGCGCGGCC
>DAOVBF010000267.1 GCA_030673955.1 Deltaproteobacteria bacterium | reverse complement strand
GACGAGTTCGAGCTCCACCTCTGTGGCCAAACGAGAGAGCCGCCGGTCGGAGCCCAGCATCTCCATGGAGATCACACCGAAGGGATGCACGTCGAAGGGATTCACGCCTTCGCCGAAATCGCGCTCGACGCTCTCGATGCGGTTGTGGTCCAGGAGCACGAAGACCTGATGGAACTTGCGATAGAGCTCCCCCAGCCATTGCACGGTAAGTGTGCTCGGGGCGATGATGAGCGCGCCCCGGGTACGTCCGGTGCGCACCAGTGCGGAGACGATCAGGCAAGCTTCGATCGTCTTTCCGAGCCCGACCTCGTCGGCCAGGAGCCAGCGCACCGGATCCTGCTCGACGGCGCGCAGCGCGGTGTGGAGCTGGTGGGGGAAGAGTTCGATACGCCCCCCCAGAAAGCTGCCGAGCCCCCCCGCCTCGCGCAGCGCCTGGAGCCTCAGGCCGTCAACGCGGTTGCGAAAGGTCGCCGGGGGGTCCAGGTGTTGCGTCGCCAGACGCTCGATCGGCGAGTCCGTGGGCTCCAGCGGCCAGAGCTCCGCGTCATCCACCCTGCGGCCGTCAACGAGAACGTAGTGGTGGTCTTCGCTGCGGGCGATTTCGACCTCCTCGCCGCTTTCGATCAGGCGCGCGCGCGCACCGGAGGGCAGAATCAGGCGCACGAGATCCGCACCCTCCGCGGCCAAGGTGAGCTCCCTCTCGACCGCGGGGAAGTAGACCGTGAGGAAGCGGCCCTCGATCGAGCGCACGACTCCCACACCGAGCTCGGGGTTGAAGGGATGCACGAGCTTGCTGCCGGGCCGCCACATGGGCGTGGCCTTGTAGCGCATTCCTCCGGAGGTTGCAGTGCCGCAGCCCCCGAATGTTCCCTCGCTACGCTCCCAGTCAAGAGCTACGAGAGGGACAGCGCGGACGGGCTCGCCCGACTTGACCTGCGAGGGCCGACCCGATAAGAAGGGCCATCGCAATGGGTACTCGACCGCACATTCGTGCGAGAGTGAAAAGGGAAGTGTGGTGACCCGCCGAGTTAGACGGGAATTCCACCGTGGACGCGCCGCCGTGATGGGCTTTCCGGGTTCTCCCGGAACGCGTCCCGCAGCAAAGCCACTGCTTGGCCCGCATAGGGTCGGGTGGGAAGGCCGCGGGATGGATCGCCCTGAGCCGGAAGACCTGCCGATTGCGATCAAAAATGGGTCCTCGCGGTTCGGGACTGCCAGCTCGTCGTGCACTCCCGCCTTCTGATCGCTTACCGCTGATACCGGCTCGGCTCGGACGCTGGGACCGTGATTCGGATGGAGAACCGGTATTGCCGGGGGGCAGCCCACGGCACGCGAGAGGTAGGCACGATGAAGAGGACGGATGGGATACAGTGGAACAGGGCCTGGCTGCGGTCGCTCCTGGCCTGCGGCCTGCTGCTGGGCGGGCTCGCGGGCTTCGCAAGGCTGGCGCTTGCCTTCGAGGCGGCCGAACCGCGCGTGATCACCGCTACACGGACCGAGATGCCGCCGGAGCAGGTCGCGAGCGCGATCAGCGTGATCACCCGTGAGGAGCTGGACCAGCGGCAGGTGCGTTACGTGGCTGACGCGCTGCGCGCCGTACCCGGCCTGGCGGTGAACCGCAGCGGGTCGTACGGCGGATTGACGCAGGTCCGGATCCGGGGAGCCGAGGGCAACCACACGCTGGTGCTGATCGATGGGATCGAGATGAACGACCCCTCCTTCAGTGAGTACGACTTCGGGAACCTGCTGGTCGGCGACATCGAGCGCATCGAGGTCCTGCGCGGTCCGCAAAGCGTCCTCTACGGGAGCGAGGCCATCGGGGGCGTGATCAACATCCTGACCAGGCGGGCAGAAGCGGGCTTTGAGGCAACAGGCCGTTTCGAGCTCGGCGGGCACCGGACCAAGTCGGGCTCGCTGGAGCTCCGGGGCGCCAACGAGCTGTCATGGTTCACGCTCAACGGTCAGGGCACCTGGACCAACGGGGCCTACCACGCGGACCGCGATAACGGGAATTACGATGAGGATGGGTTCCGCGAGTACAGCGTAGCGTCCCGACTGGGACTCACGCTGACCGAGGCCTTCGAGCTTGATGGCTCCTTTCGCCTGACGCGATCGCGAGTCGGAGTCGACGGCTTCGACTTCATCAGTGGCCTTCCCGCGGATGCCGATCAGAAAACGTACGTCGATCAGTTCTATGGCATCGTGAACGCGCGCCTCGAACTCCTCGACGGCCGTCTCGAGACCCGCGTCTCGGGCGCGCTTACAGACAGCGATCGAGACAACGACGGCTTCGATGCCTCGGGATTTCCCGTCGATACGTTCTCGGACGGGGAGCGGATGAAGTTCGAGTTTCAGGCCGACGTCGAGATCAACGAGCACAACCAGCTCGTGCTCGGCGCCGAGAGTGAGCGCGAGAAGGCCGATAACGGAAATACCGTCGACGATCATGTTTGGACCGCGGGCTACTTCGCGGAGTATCAGCTGGCCGTCCGGGACCGCCTCTTCCTCACGACAGGGGTGCGGATCGACGACCATCAGCGCTTCGGCACACAACCGACCTACCGGCTCACGGCCGCCTATCGGATTCCCAGCACGGGTACGAAGCTCAAGGCCACCTGGGGAACCGGATTCTCGTCTCCGACGATGGATGACCTCTTTTTCGATTCGTCGTTCTTCGTCGGGAACCCCGACCTCGATCCCGAGCGGAGCAAGGGCTGGGACGTGGGCATCGAGCAGGCGCTCTTCGATGAGCGGCTGAACCTCGACGTGGCGTACTTCGAGAACCGGGTCAAGGATCTGATTGTAT